>DXJM01000124.1 GCA_019057355.1 Promethearchaeota archaeon
AAAAGAACAAGAAATAATTATATGATGTGACTATTTAGATGGTTCGAAAAGAATATATATGTGAGAAAGGAAAAAGAAGTAGCATTATAATAGAAGATCTTACTATTGGTATTCAAGAACATTCAACATTAATTGTAGGATTCGCAGGAATAGGTTTGCTAGGTCCTATAATATGTAATGCATTAATTGACCAAATCCCTGACGTAAAAGAAATCGGATTCATTACGTCTGAATATATCCCTCCAATTTCAGTTTTCTATGAAGGAGTATTAAAACATCCCTTTAGAATCCTGTATTCCTTTCAATATAATATTATTATCTGTATATGCGAAGTTCCTTTTCAAGTTTCCTCCGCATATTCAGATTTAGCCAAAACCATTTGTAATTGGGCATTATCTGAAGATGTGAAAGCAAAAGAGATTATTGTTTTTCAAGGAATTCCTCACAGAGGCGTTCTTGATGACTATCCCGTATATTTTGCTGCTGAAGCAAAGCTAATTGATAAGCTCAAGACATATGGAATTGAAAAAGTAAATAAAGGTGTAATACTAGGTCCTGAAGCCACAATTTTAAACGAGGCCTTGACAAATCGATTAAATGCTTTTGCGCTTTTTACACCTGTATTAGAGATTCCTACTCCTGAAGGCGGTGCAGCGATTTTAGAGGTATTAAATTCAATGTATGGTTTAAATATTGATACAAAACCATTAATAGAGGAGGGAAAAGAAATTAAAGCTAAAATGCTAGAATTAGCTCAAAAAACAAAAGAATACCAGGAAAAACAACAGCTTCCAGAATCAGGAAAGGATTATACTCAATACTTTCAATAATTAAACATGCATCATTTATTTATTCTTTTTTATTTGTAGTAATTTAAAGATAGATTAATATTTTAAAATAAGAACCTTTAACAGTAAAAATTAATTTTGAATCATTGAAAATGCCTAAAGAGAGATTTGTTCCCATTCAGATTGACCAAGAATCATGCTTGAAATGTGAACGATGTCTTAAAGCATGTAAAGTAAACAAGGCAATCTATTTTAAAAATAGCATTCGACTTGTTGATTATTCGAAGTGTAAGGGGTGCCTAAACTGTGTTCAAGTATGCCCTAGAAACGCTATAGAGGTCACATCAGTTATTCCAGATCAAGTATTGAATATCAAGGTTGATCACGATAAATGTAACATGTGCGAACTCTGCGTGGATGATAATGGAAATTTCTGCCCACAACATCTTTATTACAAGGATACTATAATAAAAGATGGAAATGAAATGGCAGGCATCAGGTTTAAATTTAAAGAAATTGCAAAATGTCAAGGATGCTTAGCATGTGAATCTTCTTGCCCGGAAGGAGCCATACAACCTGTCATTTTTCGAGATTAACCACTTTTTTTGCCTTCTTTCTTGGTACTAAAGCACGTCCTACTAACCACTCTAAAGAGCCTATTCCTCCTTTACCATATCTATACCAAACAAATGTTAAAATTCCTAAAAATCCCATAAAAGGGAAAACTGTTGTTAGAAAATCGAGTATGCTAAAGTTTCGTATAAATAATGGGAAAAAGAGATACTCGATTAAGAAGAGGGTGAGAGATGCTTTTCCATAAAACTTGAGCATCCTAAAAAAAATGTTATCTTTTCGTTTGATGTCGATCAAATAAAAGATGATTGCGATTGTAATTAAGTCCAAACCAAGGTTATAAAGGACATTGGAATATGTTCCAGTTATCAAGAATTTAACAAGTCCAGTAATTGGACCGAAAGGTTGCGCGTTCCACATTACTAATAAATTGATGTATGGATATGATGAGATATACTCAAAGTCAGACAAATACAATAAATCTGTTGCATTTTTTTGCTCAAATCCCAAGAGCATGCCCATAATGACTATCAATACACCCGCAATTAGAAATAATCTAAAAAGACGCTTGTATGCTTCCTCAGTGCCTTGATTCATGGTATTATAGATAAATTCTCCAAATACCGGTGCTATAAAGCAAACCGAAAGCCATGGAAGAAGAGTAACCTCTGGTTGAGGTGAAGAAATTATAAAATTTATGATCCAATAGAAAATATTGTCATTTTGTGCAATCCAAAAAAAATCCCTAATGATTTCTGAACTAAAAAGGATTACCAATCCAATTAAAACTCGTGGGATAATTTTCAGTTTCAATGCATAATAAGTAAAGATTTGACCAAATCCAATGAACATCAATATGTTCCAACCCCAAATATTTAAAGAAAATAAGTTATAAAAAAAACCAATGATAATAATGAAGAACCCTCTCATGAATATCAAGTTTCTCATTACTCTAGCGGGAATTTTTCCTTGTTTTCGTTTGACTGTGAAAACAACGCTGATGGTTGATAGAATTATAAACATTGCTGGTCCTAAAAATTCTAAAAAGATTTGCCCCGCGGCTGCAATAAAAACAACGTTGTGATCCAACCAGGCAAGACAACAGTGGAGGAGTATAATGAAAATCATTGCCAGCCCTCTCGTGATATCTAAGGAGTCTATTCTTCTATGGTGAATCTGAATCAAGTCGTTTTCACTTACTATTTCTTCTGGCATGCTACTCATGATGTTTCACTTGATAATGCTTACATTAATAGATATTTATAGAGTTATTTGGATATTTCATCATTTTTATTTAAAATAAGGTTTTTGATTTCCAAGAAATTCCTAATAACGTGGATGCCTTGCATTTTTTTTAATTTATTAACATTCTTGATTTCCACGTCTCTTATTTTAAGTTCTAATTCACTCCCATCAGGTCTATGAGTCTTGATAGGCAATTCCTCTTGATCGGATGGTAATAAATATACTTCCATCCCTCCCTTTATTGCTTGAGCAACACAGTTTGTTATTAAATTATCTGCTATTCCATGAGCAATTTTTGCAACAGTATTAGCAGATATGGGGCATGCAATAAAAAAATCATAAGATCCAATTTGCAATGGTCCCGCAAGCCAAGGATTATTAGGTGTTATTTCAACTTTAATGTTTTTGATCGTATCTTTGAGATAAAGCCATTGCCTGTACCATTTAACTACTGTTGCTCCTTCCTTTGACAAAGCAACATGAATTTTTATCCCATATTTTTCTTGCATCTCCTTCATGAGATCTATGGATTCCTTGATTAGATAACCCGATCCAGTTATCCCCCATAACAATTTAATGCAGAATCACTTTTTATTGTATTTTCTATTTGTTAATTCAAGCTAGTTTAAAAATGTAAGTAATTCATCGACTAATGCAAATATAATTCTAAAACGTAATTCTAACACGTATCAATATTTTTTCGCCCTCATCAATGTATTTAGTTAAATAGAATTCAAATAGATAAATCTATAATTTAAAAGCAAAATAATTAATTTTTTAAAATATATTGTATAGTTAATGATTTTTGAGGAATTTAAATACAAGGACACGATACTAGTAGTTGAAAAAAAAGAGGAACTTCCCTCATCTTTTAAAATAAAGTCTTATCTTCAAAATATAAAAATAATGGAAGATAAAAACATTCCTCAGAAAGATATTCAAGAAGTTTTAACTCATTTTTTTAATGAAAATAATGCTATCTCCGAAACCATTAAAGATTCAATCACGAAAATAATCTATTGTCCACATGAGAGAATTATAATAATAATTACAAGCATGGGAAAAGATTTTATATCAAAGAGAAGAGAACTCATTAATTCTTATGGATGGTTTTTTTTCGTTTCTAAATCTGGAGATTCCACTCAAAATGGACCAGTTAAGAACAATAAAAAAAAGAAGAGTGAACCTGTTAGAAGAGAAGAAAGGACCATTGCTATTGAATCATATCAATTTGAAGACCTTACCATACCCTTAAAAGAAAAGGAGAACATGCGTTCTTTATATAATTCAAAAGAATATAATCAATATCTTAATTTGATGAGGAAAAAAAAATTCCCCAGATGCCCATAAAGGATGTATTAAATAATTTCTTTCTCTCCAATGAAGATATCCCTATAAAGGAAAAAAAATCAATAAGTAAAATAATATTTTATATCAAAGAAAGAGTAATTGTTATTAAATCTCTTATAGGAGATAAAATGTACGAGCATTTGAAACAATTAGTCTTGAAATATGGCTGGTACTTCTATATAACCGGTGTACCAGTCGGACCTAGCGAAATATCTATTGCGATAGATACAATCAAAAAAAGATATCCCCAAGATTATTTTCGAGCCATATCACTCACTAATAGTAATTTAAAACAACAAGAAATAGACATTTTTATTTATCCCGTCTCTCTTAAACCCAATTATAACTGCCACGTATTGAGACTAGGAGAATTTAATATCTTGTTAGATTGTGGAATTGAAGAGGGAGATTTTCAGAATATCGACGAATTCTTTTCCATAGTCGAAAATCAACACGTTAAAAGATCAGAACAATATGAAAAAAGTGTAAATGATAATGATATTGATGAATTACTGAAGTTTGAAGAAGATAATGATATTCAATATCAAAGGGAAAGAGAAGATTGTAGTCAAGACACTTCTCAAGAACGTGAAAATGATTTTAAACCAAAGATAGACGCAATTTTTATCAGTCATAGTCATTTTGATCATATCAATGGATTAAAAGAATTAATTTCTCTCTATCCAGATATTCCAATTTTATGTTCACGCATAACCTTGGATTTATATTTGCTTAGAGATTCTGGTTTTTTAAAACAAGATGTTCATGATTGCATTGAAGAAGAAGATTATGTCAATATCGTACAAAATGTAATATATGTAGAGAATGGTTCAAAGGTAGAGTTTAAAGAAAAAGATTGTTATTTATCTTTTTATCATGCGGGACACATGCCTGGAGCATTAATGATCTTGGCGAAAATTAAAAATTTTCGTTTTCTTTATACGGGAGATTATACTTATTGGGATTTGACTCCTTTTGCAGGAACAAAAAAATTTTTAGAACAAATCTCTCGACCTATTGATTATTTATTAATCGATTCAACTAGTGCTTACGAAGAATTTGACGAAATGTCGGATCAGATAAAAACCTTGTTATTATTTTTGGAACAAAAAGCTGAATATGAAGATAATTGTTTGATTGGAGCAGATCCTTCCAGTTTAGCAATTACTTTTATGTTAACAATCTGGAGGCATTTTAGAAAAAAACAATTGAGACGCAATTATCAAAAACGCCCTAATATATACGTCGATATGATGGTAAGAAAGAATATTCAGGTAATTAATCATCGTTATGAGTATATTTATGGACCTATTTCAAAATTGATAAGAGATAAAGCTAATCCCTTCAATTCAATAAAATTTAGATGGTTCGATTATTCCGATTTGGAATTTTTGCGAAAAAAAAATAATATCATCATTTCGCACCCTCCTGACCTTTCTTATGGTATTATTAGAAATGTTGTAAATATTTTAGGAAGAAATCCTCATAATTTAATATATTTAGCAGGGGCAATTCACGAAGAACCTGGTGTTTCCTTGATATATCCTCCTGAAATAAAGGATATGTTCGAAAAAAAGGAGAAAATGTGCAAAAACATGGACAATATAGAACCAACTATAGGTTCAGAAAAAATAAGTGATATTTTACCGGATACTTCTTTGATAAAAACAGTGGAACAAGAAGAGGTCTTGGAGAATTTTGAAGAACTCTCACATGATGAAGTGGATGAAAGTTTTCAACCAAGAGTTATCAGAAAGGATGGATCTAGCCCTCCTGAGATATTTTTTACAGAAAATTGGATAGTTACTTTCAGGGCATTATTACTCAATCAATTAATCCCTAATTTAAAAATTAAACTTCATGGTGATAAAAAACAATTGTTTGAAATGATCAAAGTTCTCGATCCTCAAGAAATATGTTTTTTTCACCAGGATCCAAAGAAACTTGTGGATATAGTCCAAGAAATTAGAAATAAAGGAATCAAAAAAGTAACAGCTTCTCAAGAAAAAAAATTAGTAAAACTGAACTAAAATCCACGTGTAGTTCTTAATTTTTATCTGCTTTTATTCAATCATGAACGTAAAATTGATAAAAGGATGAATAATTCATAAAATAAATACAAAATTTTTTTTTGTTCTTTATAATAATTTATAATAATTTACTATTGGTGTTATCATATATTTTCAAATAAAATAACAGATCATTTTAGAAATCCTCGAAACATGCGTGAAATGGAGGATCCTGATGCGATAGGTGAAGCTCACGATCCTATCTTAAATGATCTCATTTATGTCTATGTTAAAATAAAAAATAATAAGATCTTAGACATTTCCTTCCAGACCTATGGCTGTGCTTTGGCACTAGCATCATCAAGCATGTTAACTGAGTTAATTAAAGGAACTACTATACAAAAAGCAATGAAAACGGCACCAGAAGATATTGCAGACGCGTTAGGCGACTTTGCTAAACAAAATATGCATAGCTGTAATTTAGCGATAAATGGTTTGCGTGCTGCATTAAAAAATTATATGGAAAAAAAAGAATAACAATAATCCATATATAAAAA
>DXJM01000517.1 GCA_019057355.1 Promethearchaeota archaeon
ATGGATTTCTTGCTAATATTGGCTTGCTACAGGAGGTAATCTCTAAGAATGTTAATCCCCGTTTAGCATTGGAATGGTTGATGCTCAATTTACCCAGGAGGTAAAATCCTAAGCACTAAATACTAAAAGAAATGCAAAAGTTTTACACTTTGATTTGTCATTTTTATTTTTTATCTTTTATTTTTAATATTTGTTAGAGTTTGTTTGGAGATTAGAGATTAGAATTTAGGATTTGTACGACGATGGCTAACGTAATTGGAGTCAAATTCCGCCCTAGAGGTAGATTAGTCCACTGTGATGCTGGTGAGATATCCCTGCAAGTGAACGACTATGTAATGGTGGATACTGGGCATGGTCTAGATGTAGCTAGAGTTGTTACTCTTGAAGCCCCATCTCAACAAAGCGAGAAACCAATGACGGTAGTACGCCAGGCTGAAGAAGAGGATTTGGAAGAATATCGGCGGAACCTGGAGAAAGAAGGCTTAAGCAAGTGCGATGAAATGGCAGCCGAACTTGGGTTAGAGATGAAGCTACAGGCGGCTCGCTATGATTCTGAGGGCGAGCGCCTAACCATATTCTTCAGCGCTCAGGAGAGGGTTGACTTCCGGGACCTGGTTCGGAGATTAAGTCGTGCTCTAGAGACGCGGGTGGAGTTAAGGCAAGTGAGGGCAAGGGATGAGGCTAAGCTATTGGGTGGCATAGGCAAGTGCGGCTATCCTTTATGTTGCCAGAATTTCCTCACTAGCTTTGCCTCCGTATCTATTAAAATGGCCAAGGAACAGAACTTGGCTTTGAATCCTATGAAGATATCGGGCATCTGTGGAAGGCTCCTTTGCTGCCTGTCGTTTGAAAACAAAGAGTATGCAGACATGAAAAGAAAGATGCCTCAACCGAAACAGGAGATATCAACACCCTGGGGTAAAGGCAAGGTAATCAGCACCAACTTATTCAAGGAAACGGTAACAGTACTTCTGGATAACGAAGTGATTAAAGAGATAGCTCTGGACGAACTAGTTCATCCGGAAGAGAAGTTGTAGTTTTTTCAGGACCTATTAGACTTAGCGCAGATTAGGGGTTAACTTAATTCAAGGATGGTAGGTATTTTTGCCATCCACCATGATTATTAAGAAGGTGATAGGGAACATAGAAGCCATCGTTGCGGGGGGGCCGTGGCTGGCGCAACAGTCTCATTCTTGCCTCATCCGGTGTACGCCCGCCTTTGCGCCTGTTGCAAGGAATACAGGCACTAACTACATTGTCCCAGGAGTGCTGCCCACCCCGTCGCCGCGGAATAACATGGTCTAAGGTAAGCTCCTTGGTCTGGCGGCCACAATACTGGCAGGTATGTTGGTCACGACTAAATACCTCGAGCCTGCTCAACTTTCTCTGATGACGAGGACGCTTGACCATATAGACGAGGCGGATTACTGAAGGTATCTGAAATACCTGGCTAACGGAGTGAAGCTCACCCCTGCTGTTTTCCAGCACTTCAGCTTTGCCATGAAACACTAGCACTATAGCCCGACGTGTGCGACATAAATTAAGGGGCTCATAACTCTGATTAAGCACTAAAACAGGAGAATCTATCATAGCTACAAACTGGCTATCAGTGGTTGAGCTATTTTAGCAAGCCCTTCTGGCTAGTGCAATAGTTTGTACTCGTTCATATGATTAGTGACACCGCCTCCTTTCTTTTGTTTTGTTGATAAAGCTTAAGAAATTCCTGTGGAGTAAGGTATCCTAGTGCCTGGTGGGGTCTTACGGTATTATATACCCTTTCCCATTCTAGTAAAGCTTGGTTCAGTTCTGCTAGCTCAAAGCCTGTGTCCGTTACCTCATAGAATTCCTCAGTATGGGTCCTTTGGGCTCTTTCCACATGTCCGTTGAGTTTAGGTGAGCGTGGTGGCAAAACAAATAGTTTTATCCCTCTCCTCTGGCATTCCTCCTCAAAGCAATCTTGAAACTCAGAACCCCCGTCCACCTGGATGACTTTGACAGGAAATGGCATCCGTCCTAGTAGGCTGTCCATGAAAGCAGCTGCAGTGTGAGAGTTGGCTCTGGTATGAGCTTCTAAAACATCCCACTTTGAGATAACGTCTCTAGCAGTAAAATGTTTAAGCACCACACCGGGCAGAGGTCTCACATCAAGTGTATCCACCTCCACGATATCTCCCGGCTCCTTAACTACATAATCTTTAGGTTTTCTTATCGCATAGGGGCGTTGCCTCTGGCTTTTCCTGGCCGATATGTGATTTGGCCAGGGCTCTTTCAATACACCACGCTCCTTTAGCTTCTTAAGAATTCTGCCCACTGTGGAAGCAGATGAGGCAAACCCCTCACGATGCAGAAGTATCACCAGCTTGTCCTTGCCCCATCTGGGATATTCCTCTCTTAGTCTAAGCACGGCTTCAATCAATTCTATAGAATAAGTAGGCTGTCTTACCTGTCTGGGGCGATGAGAGTGATCTTCCAGGCTCTCTGTATGCCTGGGATCATAGCGCCTTTTCCAGCGGTAGAAAGTTTGAGGAGAGATGCCAAAATAGCGACAGGTGAGGCGGGCATTTTGATTATGTAATTGGTAGTAATCGAACCATTTAAGTCTTTGCCTGGCTCTCTTTGATAGCACCGGGATGCTTGCTAAGCGATTTGCACCTGGTATTGTGCTGTAGACATTCATAATGCAGCCATTATACTGCCCTTTCATAACTTGTGTGTCACTAATCTATCTGAACTAGATCAAATCCACGTTTTTAAACGAGCATCGGCGAGTGATAAGCTTCCGCTTTTTCGGTATACTTATGGGGATGGATAAAATGTTTTTGGTGGACAAACCTAAAGGGCTTACCTCCTCCCAAGTGGTACAGCGGATAAAAAAC
>DXJM01000125.1 GCA_019057355.1 Promethearchaeota archaeon
TATTGTATTAAGTACACTTACAGACAAAGGGAGGAAGACGGTCAAAGAGAACCCGGAAAGGATTCTTGAAGTGAACAATGAGCTCGAAAAGATGGGAATCAAGGTTAAGGAACAGTATGCAGTCCTCGGGCCCTATGATTTTGTAAATATTATTATATTCGAAAAAGTGGAACATAAAAATATAATCTATTATTCCATTAGGGGTTTAAATTTGCTAAACCCAGAAATTGAAGTTTTTTTTCGCTAGGATATCCCGTTTTTAAATCAAATCCCCTGTATTCATAATAATATTTTTTTAGTTTATCAAAATCTGGCGTTTTTCCTTCTGCTTCCCCTTCATTTTTAGGATCTAGTAATATTTGGGGAATTCGATCATCATCAGGGGATATATCCATTTTAAGATTAAACAACCTTTTTATCAAGTAATTTCTTTCTGCGATTAATTTCAGCTGTTCTATATTACATTCAATGCCTAAACCAAATTTTACCAAATCAGCTATCATGGGTAGAGGGGGATTTGCAAAAACACATAATATTAAAGAATTTGAAAGGGCTCTTAAATTTTGACCTAGTGCACTGTTTTTCGCCATTTCTTCATCATCCTTGAATTTATCTATTAAACTTATCCCGATATCTTCTACGGGAAGTCCTTGCAAAATGTTATACATGTCACAGGAATTATGGCAAGGCCCCCTTGGAGTTGCTAAACCATAAGCAACAGCCATTCCATAACATGACCTTAAATCGTGATAAGGGACTTCCATGCCATAAACAGTTGCTATTCTTTCTCTTGAAACATTGTATTTTTTTCCAATCGCATCTGATCCTTCCGCTAATATATCCCCTATTCCGTCTCTCTTGGCTATTTTTTCAATCATTTCAAGCATTGGTATATGATCTCCCCAATTAGGTTCAAGACCATCAATATCCTCTGATCTTAGTATTCCTTCGTTATAAAGATAATATATAAGAGCAATCGTGCTACTTCCACTAATTGTATCAAAACCTAAGTCATTGCACAAAATATTCGCCTTAACTATCGATTCAAGATTATCATTTAATATCATTGACCCAAATCCTGCAATAGTTTCATATTCTGGGGCAGCAACTTCTCCATCTGTCTTATATATTCCTTCTTTTATTTCAGCTTTTTTAGCACATCCAATAGGACATGCATAACAAGGATAATTTCGTGTAAATATTTTTTCTGATGCTGTAGCTCCGGAAATATTGTATGAATCTTGCCATGTTGCTTGAGTCCAATATTTAATGGGTAATTCTCCTATAAAATTATACATATCTACTGCGGCTGCTGTCCCTAAACTCCCAAACATCATTGTTAAAAAGGCTTCTTTAAGAAATTCTTGAACGTTTTTGGCTATTTCTTTAAACCTTTCGGGTTCTGCAGCATCATAACCTTTTTTTGTTCCCTTGACCACGATGGCTTTAAGGTTTTTAGATCCCATTACCGCACCCATACCAGTTCTTCCTAAATTTTTTTCTTCTGAAGCAATAGAAGCATATTTTACTAATTTTTCTCCAGCAGGACCTATACATGACACTCTTGCTAAATTTCCCATTTTTTCTTTGAGAATTTTTGCAGTTTCTAACGTTCCTTTGCCCCATAGCTTGGTAGCGTCTAAAATTTCAACATCATTATCTTCTATCTTGATATATACAGGTTTTTTAGCAGATCCTTTTATTACAATCCCTTCATACCCTGCCTTTCTTAACTCTGGACCAAAAAATCCACCACAATTAGATTCACCCCATATTCCTGTATAAGGTGATTTCGAGCAGACCACGAACCTACCACTTGTAGCCAGAGAAGATCCACAAAAAATACCTGTCATGAACATCAATATATTTTCGGCAGAAAGAGGATCTGTCGTCTTATCCAATAAACTAAATAAGTAACGACAAGCATAACCAGAACCCCCTAAAAAATTTTTAATATAATTTTCATTCAATGGTTCTGTTGCAACTTCACCTGAGGAAAGATCGATTTTTAGCAGTTTTCCTTTTAAAAAGTTCATTTATTATCATATCCTCGTAATTTTCATTAATTTTACTAATTAAGATATTACCAAGTTAAAAATTTATATATATCCATTTCTTAAATGAATGTTATAGAAAAATGTAACTTATTAAAGAAAAGTAAAAAAAGAGTGATATTAATGGTAAAAGTAGGCACACAAGAATGGCTTGACGCATATCGTGAAGCATTGAATAATAATAAATTATATAAAGAAGCAGCTGGACCTAAAGGATTCCCTCCTAATGGGTGGGAAGGTGATTTTGTTTTTGTTATTGAACCTAGTGGTCCACTTGAGAATGCAATATATGAATATATAGGTCTTTACCATGGAGAGTGCACCGATGCTAAATTAGTCAATGAAGAGGATTTTGTTTTTGTAAAATCAGGTGAAAAAGCCCCTGAAGGAAAACTTGCTGTAGAATTTATTTATTCTGCTAAATATGATAATTGGGTTCCTATTCTAAAAAATGAGCTAGATGGCACAAAAGCTCTTTTAATGCGCAAAGCAACCCTTAAAGGAGATATGGCAAAAGTTATGAGAGCCACGAAAGCAGCTCAAGAGCTAACAAAAACAGCGGCAAGTTTGGATACTGAATTTCTCTAAACCCATAGGTAAAGCTATTATAACTTTTTAGTTCTTTTATGAAATTAAAGATTGAAGTTCCAAAATCATTACTTAAAAAACCTACTTTTAAGCTCAATTGTTTCTTTTCTGTCTGGTCCAATAGATATCATCGCTATATCTGTTTTCAATTCCTCACTTATTGCTGTTATATAAGTTTTCATTGTATCTGGTAAGGCATCATATCCATCTATAGCAATTTCAGACCATTCCTCCCTGGTTCGAATTTTCCATCCTTTAAATGTCTTGTAAATTGGTTTGCACTCATCAATTATCTCTGGTTGAATCGGCCAGCTTTCCAATGGTAAGCCATCTAATTCATATCCAATGCATATTTTAAGCGGTTCGATTCCTTCTAATGCATCTATAAGGGTAATTATCGAATAATCAACACCATTGATCATAATACTGTATTTAATATTAAAAAGATCGAGCCAACCCACCCTCCTTGGTCTTCCAGTTGTTGTTCCATATTCATGGCCTTGCTCTCTAATTTGTTCAGCTATGTAACCATCAAGTTCTGTTGGGAATTTTCCTCCACCAACTCTTGACGTGTATGCTTTAATTATTCCTATGATTTTTCCGATTTTTTTTGGAGCAACTCCGGTTCCCGCACATATTCCTAAGGCACTTGCATTGGATGATGTTCCGTACGGATAAAGTCCATGATCAATCCCGAGAAGCGTTGCTTGTGCCCCTTCAAAAATAACCTTTTTCCCGGAATCGATTTGCTTATTTAGATAAAAAGCTGTATCAATAACATAAGGTTTTAGTTTTTCACCATAATCTTTGTATTCATTATAGATATCTTCCAAATTGCAAGTCCAACTTGGATCAAAGACGTTTATTATTTTTTTTTTAATCTCATAGAGCTTGGCTAATTTTTCATAGAAAATCTCTGGATTTATCAAATCATAAATTCTTATTCCCCAACGAGCCGCTTTATCAGCATATGCTGGTCCGATACCTCTTTTTGTTGTTCCTGCTGCATACTTCCCTTTATACTCTTCTTCTAATCCATCTAAGATTTTATGAAAAGGTAAAATGACATGAGCTGTAGAGCTTAACTTTAAATTAAGTTTTTTACCATTTATATAAATAACGTTAATTTCATCAAGTAGGACTTTTGGATCAACAACTATGCCATTTGAGATTATTACTTCTTTTTCTAAAAGAGCTCCTGATGGCATTATATGAAATTTATATTTATTGTTATCTACAACGACCGTATGACCCGCATTATTTCCTCCTTGATATCTTACAACAATATCTGCCTTTTGAGCTAAATAATCGACAATTTTTCCCTTGCCTTCATTTAAAGTACTGGTTGGAAGTCAACCATTATCTCCCCAACTTAGCCCAATCACAGCAATGGTATTTTTCCTCATAATATTTTCGACATTATTCTTATTTATTGTTCTCCAAAAGAGGTTATTAAAGAAAAGTTAAAAAATTTATCATACCATTGTAAGAGACTAGTAAAATCACAAAGATTTGTCAGAAATGTATAATTTTTAAAATAAGAAAATCACGTATCAAAAATGAATTACATTATTATTTTTATAGGTGTTTTTTTTCTAGACACATACAATCATTAGTATTCAATGTTGAAAATGCCTCTTTTAAAACAGTCAAAGATACTTTTTGACACAGCACATAATGAAATGCTCACTCCGAAAGACGATGACTTCTCAGAATTTACCAATCTAATTAAAACACTTGGATTTACGATAGTAGAGCAGACTTATGATACAATAAATAAGGATCTCTTGAAAGCGATTGATGTTTTAGTGATTGGAAATCCTATATCGAGTTATTTTTCGAAAATTGAGATTAATATAATCGTAGATTTCATACGAGAAGGAGGAAGTCTCTTGGTAATAAGCGAATATGGCTCAGATTTTCTTCAAAAAACGAATTTAAATGATTTATTGGGAACAAATTTTGGGATTTTTTTTGAAAAGAACATTTTAAAAGGAAATTTTGATGAAAATCAGAATTGTTCGAGTATATTATCTATTCAAAACTTTGAAAATAATAAAATGACAAATCAATTGAGAGAAATTATTATTGGAGGGACTTGTTCATTTTTGATTAATAAATTAGCTAATCCATTATTGAGTTTAAAGGGAAATAATTTTTGGACTGAAGAATATGATGCTAATACTGAAAGCTGGATAAGGGAAAAAACGGTTTATAGTCAAAATAATCTAATAATAGCTGCTTACCGAGAATATGGAAGGGGAAAAATTTTTGCACTTGGGGACATTGACATTTTTACTAATGATATCAATATTGGCATAAATACAAAGGATAATCGCAAGTTTATTACCAATATATTTAATTGGTTGGCAGAACCTATCAAGGATTCATCGGTGAGGTTATGGGCACTTGATCAATTAGGATCTTTTCAAAATGATTTGAAAGAAATCAAATTAAAAATTAACAATTTAATTGAGACTATGACATTTTTAGAAGAAAGAATCAGTTTATTGGAGCACATGAATGAAGTTAAGGAAGAAAACAATGAATTTCCAAATAAAAACGTGAACAGAAAATCCCTCACTTTTTAAAATTCCCTCCTATTAAATGAAATGAAGAGCTTTTAATATAACCATGTCCTTTAATATATAATAAATCTATATTTTACTCTATTAAAAGAATATTTACTTAAGTGATTTAACGTGACTTTAAAGACACCCGATGAATATTATGAATCTATTCAAAGAGAACTCAATCTCTATATGTTTGGAGAAAAAATTAAGCAATTTTGGATGCATCCAATCATTTTACCATCGATAAACGCTGTCAAGAAGATTTATGAACTGGCACAAAAAGAAGAATATAAAGATATCATGACAACAGTGTCCCATTTAACAGGGGAAATTATCAATCGTTTCACTCACATTCATCAGTCCACTGATGATTTAATTAAAAAAGTGCAAATGCAACGATTATTGGGGCAACATACGGCTTGCTGTTTTCAAAGATGCGTGGGTTTTGATACAGCCAATGCGCTCTATAGCGTTACATTTGAGATGGATAAAAAATATGGGACAAATTATCATGAACGGTTTAAGGAGTATTGGATTGAGGTACAAAATCAAGATTTAATGGTTGATGGAGCGATGACCGATCCTAAGGGAGATAGATCCAAGCGACCTTCTCAACAACATGATCCTGATGTTTTTGTTCATGTTACAGAACAAAATGATGATGGTATTATTATAAGAGGTGCTAAGATACACCAAACAGGATTTGTTAATTCCCATAGAGCCATTATCATGCCAACATTAGCCCTGAGAGAAGGAGAAGCGCAATATGCGGTATGTTTTGGAGTAGATACCAATGCCAAGGGGATCACCATAATATATGGTCGACAGTCATGTGATACTCGTAAACTGGAAGAAGGTAAATTAGATGTTGGAAATTATAAATATGGTGGTCAAGAAGCTTTTGTTATATTTGATGATGTATTTATTCCCAATAAAAATATTTTTATGAACGGGGAAATCAAGTTTTCAGGTGAGTTAGTTAATCGATTTGCAGGATTTCACCGACAAAGTTATGGAGGTTGCAAGGTTGGAGTAGGGGATGTAATCATAGGTGCGGCAGCTTTAATCGCCCAATATAATGGTACTGATACTGCATCTCATGTTAGAGATAAAATCGTTGAAATGATCCATCTAAATGAAACGCTCTATAGCTCAGGAATTGCATGTAGTGCATTAGGATATCCAAGAGACGCAGGAAATTATGAAATGGACATGCTCCTTGCAAACGTATGTAAGCAAAATGTAACTCGTTTTCCATATGAAATTGGAAGAATAGCTGAAGATATTGCTGGAGGACTTATCTGTACATTACCATCCGAAGCAGATTTCACATCAGAAGAGGTCGGACCCCTCTTGAAAAAGTACCTTACAACTTCTAATGACGTCTGTCCTGAAGACCGATATAAATTGCTCCGTTTTATAGAATGCATGTCAATGGGGGTGGCTGCTCCCTCTTATAAGACTGAATCCATGCATGGCGCGGGTTCACCACAAGCACAAAGAATAATGATTTCAAGACAAGCAGATATGGATAAAAAAATCAAATTTATTAAAGAAATATTAGATCTTGAATGAAAAAATCTCTTATCTTATTATAAAAAAGCAAGGTATAATATTTGCATTCTTTTTTCAATAAATATTTTAGGAGTAATTAATTTCCTTTTGCATAATAAAACAATAATTTCGTGAATTTAAGTGGCAAGATGTCCAGAATGTGCCGGAAAAATGACATTTAATTCAATGATTAAACAAATGGTATGTAATTCATGCGGATTATCATTAAGTCGACATGATCTTGACATGTATTGGAATAAAATTAGAAATGAAAATAGTGACAATTCCGATGAATTACAGAGAAAAAAAAATCGGCGAAAAGAATGGTTAGATTGGTATTCTTCATCAAAAAATGATAAGGACTACTATTAAAATAACTTGTTGTAAAAAAACAAGATTATTATAGTTCAATTTCTTCTATTAACCGATAAATTATATGATTATCATGTTTAACATTTCGGTTTTATTGTAAAAATAGTAAACTCTTTAATCTCCCTTTAAGGTATCCCATAACTTTTTAAATGACTAATTTATAATATCATCATTAAAA
>DXJM01000126.1 GCA_019057355.1 Promethearchaeota archaeon
GTATATTTAGGTTATTCTTTTTTAAAGAAAACATCTATTTATTTGCTGAATATTAATAATAATGTTAGAATTAAGCCTATTATACTCATTCCAACCATAATTCCTACAATTGATAAATGTTCGTTTCCATATAAATCTTCCAACAATAGCTAACACTGAATTAAATTTCTTTTCATTCTACAATGAAAGTGAAAAAAAAGATTTAAGAAAATTGTTATTCTATCACTTGCATGGGTTTTCCATGGTGTTTGGGAATAGGTTGAGCTCCACAGCCAGCCCCCATCCAGCATACTAATTGGTCACCCTCTTCATGCATGGGTTGACCGCAATGCATCGGCAAGTTTTCCACAATACCACATTCAGAACATTTTAATTGCCCCATTTTTTACACCTCTAAGTATTTATGATGAATACATGTTTAATTTAATCCTGAAGTTAAAAAATCTTTCCCAACGACTACTCTGCAGCCGTATTTAATTTTCGGATCAATATTTTCAATAGCCAAATGTTTGAAAATAAAACCTTTTAAAATTATTCTTACTTCTTCTGTATGTTTTAATAAGGGTTCAATGGCGGGATCAAGATAAATGTTAATCTTTCCTCGCCATTCAGAGATTTTATCAAGGTTGCCAATATAGTCTTTATCATCTTCGAAAGTTAAATCAGCTTCATATTTTGTATAACAACTTTTATAAATATCTTTAAGATGTAGCACTAAATTCAAAACGCCTTTACTCTTACTTGATTTTTTCTCCATGTACATTTCTGCGTCTTTTGAAAATATGATTTTCATTTTCCTCACCTTGATGATCATTTTTATTTGACATAATCCATGGCAATTCCATGATGCTCTGGAAAAATTTGTTTTCCACAATCAGGGCCCATCCAGCAAACAAGCATTTCCTTTCCATCTACTACTTCAGGATGCATTGGTTGTCCACAATGTTCAGGGACATCGAATTTTTCTGCACATTCTTTACATTGCAATTGAGGAATTCCAGAATAAACCGATTTAGGCTCCATTTTTTCTCCTTTTTTATCAATTATCGTTTCTCCTTTAATTTTAAACAGTTTTAATCTTGCTGAATTTAAAACAACAGATAATGAACTTAGAGACATTGCCGCTGCTGCTATAATTGGATGTATGATTCCAAACATTGCCAAAGGAATCATTAAAACGTTATATATGAATGCCCAGAAAAAGTTTTGCCTGATAACTTTCATGGTCTTTCTACTGATTTTTATTCCATTCACTACATCTTGAATATCATTACGTACAAGAATGAGCCCCCCCGTTTCTTTTGCAACATCAGCTCCACTTCCAATCGCAACCCCTACATTTGCTTGTGCCAATGAGGGAGCGTCATTTATTCCATCGCCAACCATTCCTACTATTTTACCCTCACTTTGAAGTTGTTTAATAACTTGTGCTTTCTCATCAGGTAAAACTTCAGCAATAATTTTATCAATTCCAATAGATTTTCCTACGGAATCTGCAGTTGCCTTATTATCACCAGTTAACATTATAGTTTCAATATCCATTGCTTTTAATTCAGAAATTGTCTCTTTTGCATGATCTTTGATAATGTCTGCAATTGCAATTAGACCTGAAAGAACACCGTTTTTCGCTAGTAATACAACCGTTTTTCCCTCAGATTCAAGTTCCTTTATTTTATTTTCATATTCCTCTTGGAGATTTATATTAAAACTTTTTAAGAGAGTTCTATTTCCTAAAAGAATTTGATCATTATCTACAAGAATTTTTACTCCTTTACCCGGAATAGCTTCAAAATCCTTTGAACCTAAAAGGATTACATTTCTTTTTTGGGCCTCTAAAAGTATTGCTTCAGCTAAGGGATGTTCCGAATTTTTTTCTGCAATTGCGGCATATCTTAACACATCTAATTCTGTCATTGAATTCACATTAATGATATTCACAACGCGTGGTTCCCCTTTAGTAATAGTTCCTGTTTTATCAAATACAATAGTATCCAAATTTCTAATTTCTTGAAGATACTCACCACCCCTTATTAAAATACCATATTCTGCAGATTTACCAACACCGACCATAATTGCTGCTGGTGTTGCAATTCCTAAAGTACATGGACATGCAACAATTAACACAGCAATTAAAACATAAAATGCAACCACTGGATATCGCAAATCAGGGAGAAACATTAATTCAAAGAAGAATAACCAAAATATAAATGAAATAACAGCAGCACTTATTACAACGGGAACAAAATAGGACGTTATTTTATCTCCAAGTTTTTGAATTGGAGCAGAAGAAGCTTGTGCTTCTTCCACCATCTTCACGATTTTCATCAGAGTCGTGTTTTCTCCTACTTCTGTGGCTTCAAATCGAAACGTGCCTGTCTTATTAATGGTGGCTCCTATTACTTTGTCACCTATTCTCTTTTCGACGGGTAAACTCTCTCCACTAATAAGTTTTTCATCCACGGCAGAATGACCCTCTATAATAATCCCATCAGTGGGAATTGCTTCTCCTGGTTTAACAATGATGATATCACCTTTCTCGATCTTTTCAGCAGGGATTTGTTGTTCTTCTCCATTTCTAATTATATTAGCCATTTTTGGCTTCATATCTAATAGTTTTCGGATGGCAGATGAACTTTTCTTTTTAATTCCTTCCTCTAAAAATTTTCCAATTAAAATAAAAGCTACAATAATAGCTGCAGTATCAAAAAAGGCAGTTCTCATACTTAAAGGAAGCAGTAAACTTCCTTCAGGTATCTTAATGGCGGCTTCGATAAATGGTAAAAAGGTAACTATAGAACTATAGAAATATGCCGTTAAAACTCCAAATGTAATTAACACATCCATGTTAATTGATCTCTTCTTTAATGATTTCACCGCTCCTGTATAAAATGACCATCCTCCGAACCAGATTACAGGAGTGCTTATTAAAAATAGAATTAAATACCATTCTGTCGTGAAATGCAAGAACATTGTAAAAAATGCAGGGATTAAGGCAATAGAAGCTCTAAAAATGGCAAAAAATAATGCTCCAGAAAGAGCAACTGAAACTCTTTGCTTCATTTTTTTTAATTCTCCTTCGGGATCTAAGAACGTTTTTAAACAGCTTTCCATGCAAAAATAATATGTTTTTCCATCTACAACAGCAGATAATGCTTTATCTTTATCAAGCATCATTCCGCACACCGGATCTTTTACTAATTTTCCCATATTAAATATTTCAACCTCATTTAAATTATTTTTAAAAAGAACTTTATTTTTTTTTCAAATTCGCTTCCTATAATAAATACGAACAAATATTGATTTAAAGATTTTTATTATAAAAAATGTATAAATCCGTCCATGATGTTTCTTTTAATTACTTGTTGGATGTTTATATTTATAGAAATGCTATTGTGCATTTTCAAGGAAATGAATAGATTAAAGTATCAATATTCTGGTAATATGAATGATAAAAAATGATA
>DXJM01000127.1 GCA_019057355.1 Promethearchaeota archaeon
AAAAAATAAAAAAAAGTCATTTATTTCCTCGAAGAAATGCTAGGGCAAAGAGAACTGATGCTCCTGACAGTAATGCAAATAAAATCGTGTCAAAAATCATCTCATTTTCTATAGTATTACCGATCACTTCACTAATGAGAGCTAATATTATCAATATCAATCCCATGAAAAATAATATCATTCTCATTTTTGAGGCACCGCTAGTTTTTAAAATGCCAAAGTAGAACAATCCAATGGTTGAGGTTATAACCATGCACGCCATGTACAATGCAAATATGATGAAAGGTAGAGGAGGGTTAAAATGAGTATCAGCTGTCGCGGCATCAATAACTTCTATATAATTGGTAAATAACAAGATGGCTGATACTATTGTGGCAAGAGTAAAAACTCCAATCATGTAGAATATTTTTGTTTTGAACCATTTACTCGAATAGATCAAGATAATCATTGTATAAAATAAGAACAAAACAGCATATATCAAACTAATGACCCCCATTCTTAAAAAAACCTGGATGGCCCATTCTTGCCCTATTAATGAGTAAATTATCGTGCTCAATGCATATACACCAAGCAATGCCAATCCAATACTCAAGAATATTGCCCCTATTTTAACTTCAGAGCTTCTTGCCTTATAATATAATAAGAAAGCAGCAATGAACGACAGAATCATGGTTATAAATTCAAAAATATAAGTAACTAATTCAGTCATAATAAGAATTTAATCTAAGTAAGAATATTTAACTATTGGTATCATTCATTTTAAGAGGAATCATCTAATTTTGTAAAGGTCAAGAGGAATTCCGAAGCATCTATCAATTCGTTATTCTTTAAATCAATAAAATACCTCGTACAGTCCACTCTAGCTAATAAAATCTTATCTTGTTCTTTATAGATTTCATGATGAAATGTTATTGAATTGCTGTTAATATTTTTAATTTGAGATTCCACAATGATATAATCTCCATATCTCGCAGCAGCTTCATACGTGATATCAACATGTTTCACCCCACACCCTATTCCGTCCTTAATAACATCTTCAATACGCCTTGGATGACCGATATTATCCATTAAACTGACAAAACCGTCATCAAAATACACCATGTAATTTTTGAAGTGAATGATACCCATTGCATCGGTATCATTAAATCTTATTTTTACTCGCGTTGTATCTTTAATTTTTAAAAATCTCTCAAATACATCATCCCTAATTTCGGTCATATTCTAAGTGAATTTATACGTATACATTATTTAAACATTATTAAAAATCTTAATAATAAATTGACAAGTATTATGATTATTGAACCAATATATAACTCATTTAACTAGCTAAAAATAACGTGAAAAAATTGTGAATAATAAGGAAATATTATCAATAATAGCAAATTTAGCTTCAAAGAGAGCACCATCAGGTTTAGAACAAGCTCGATCGGAGATCTTCAAGAAAGAACTTGAGAAAATATTAGAAAATAAAGACATTCCTGTGATTAAGGATGCATTAGGTAATCATTTCATCAAATTAAGAGGGAAATCTGCAAAAAAATCAATTGCAATCATGGCTCATGTAGATGAAATTGGAGGAACCATCCGGAAAATTACAAAAAAGGGAACTCTTGAATTTTCTAGAAGAGGAGGATATGAAGGAAGGTGGCTTGTTTCAAGAACGATTAAAATATTCAACAAGGAAGGAAAATGGATAAATGGCATAATTAGCGGACGCTCTGCTCATTCGACCCCAGATGCATTACGAATTAAAGAAAAATTTGATCCTTTAGAAATGGAAATATACATTGGAGCCAAGAACATGGAAGAGGCAATGAAAGATTATAAAATTCATGTCGGAGCCCCTTTTGTTTTTTCTGGAGAATTTGGACTGCTTAATCCAGATATTAATGATAACATAATAGCAGGATATTCGATGGATAACTTGGCTGCGTTAGCTTGCTTGGTTGTTTTGACAGAAAAAATAAAAAACCAATTAATGGATGATTTTGGGCATTTAAAAATTCCATGTAATGTATATATCGTAGGCACTTCAAGAGAAGAGATTGGAACCGAAGGGGCCCATTATTTCTTAAAGGATAATAACATTGATAACGTGATAGCCATAGATATTGGGCTCGTGGCAGACTTTCCTGGAAGCATTAATTCCGATATTCAATTAGAAAGCGGACCAGTCATTATCTGGCAAGAGGGCAGGGGATCTGGTGTATTTGATTATGACTTCTGCAAAAAATTAAGCAAAATTGCAGAAAAATCAAACATCCCATATCAAGATGGCGTTTGCGAATTTTACGGATCCGATGGTGGTAAAGCTCAAAAGTGGTCGGGAATCCCCTCGGTTCTTATCGGAATCCCCGTCATGTTTAGCCACAATGTTCCAGAGGTTTCCACCTTGAATGGTATCGATAAAACCGCAGATTTACTCGTTAATTATTTAAAATCACTTAAATAAGATTCATTTCTCTAATCTTTTTTAATTATTTTAAAGTATATTTGAACTTGTCAATAATTGCATGATATAGTCTGCGACTATTTCTATGGAATCCGAGATTGCTTCTATAATATCCATGGTATTACCTACTGTAAAAACGGTAAAAGGATTTATGTTGTAGCTTGTATCTTGAAGACTCTTTCTTAACTTTATGTTCATTATATCAATTTCATGTTCAAGAAGATTTATCTCTTTTGCAAAGGTCTCGACGTGTTGACGTTGCCCCAATAAATCAATTACTATTTTATCTAAATATTCAGCGCATTTTACTGTACTATCCATCATACTACTTATCAAGTTTAATGTCTCTTCGCTACTCTGTTCCCAAAACTTTTTTGGTATTGTTTCAATTCTCCTTGAAACACCAGTAGCACAATTTGCCACGTCATCTAATCTTTTTATAAGATGTGATAAATCTGTCCTAACACTTGGATTTAATTCACCTTTGGAAATATCTTTTAATATTTCTCGCCTTAAAATATCAGCTTCTTTTTCAAAAATATCTACTCCATAAAATAGATCAGCACATTTATCCAGGTCTTTCGTTTCTAATAATGTTATAATGCCTTCATTCAATTTATATACGCTTTCTTGAACCTTTTGAGCATGTTTAATTGCTTTCTCTAAAACTGTTGTAGCTGTCTTTTTTTTGAAATATTCTATTAATGAACCCATATATATCACTTGCTTCTTATTATTTCAATAATTTTTTACCTTAAATATTTAATTCTTAAGTTTACAAGTTAGGGATCGTAAAAAAGTTTTTTCGTGATATACCCCTCGACATTAATGATTTTAAAGATCTGCACCAAAAA
>DXJM01000128.1 GCA_019057355.1 Promethearchaeota archaeon
ATACTAAATCGAATAATATTAATTAACTCAATTTTATTCAAGATCAATGGAATTTTATAAAATAAAAAACAAGGGATTATTCCTCTCAAATAAATTTTTTCAAGAGGATATTGTTTTCATTATCGATGGAATTGCGGGATATATTTGGAAGGGAAAAAAAGCCGTTGAAATGGACGAAATTACCGCAAAAGAAATTGAAAAAACAATCGATGAAAAATTTAAAGGCATATCATTCAATCTTATAAAGGATTTGGATATAAAAAACGCAGAAAATTTAAAAATTGCCCAAATCAAAAGAGAAATAATAAAAAGGTTGCCCAGATCAGCTATAAAAAATGAGATTAAAAATAAAATTACTTTTAAAACAAGAACTATAAGATTTTATGAGGGTTTAAAAGAATATGACCTTTCCATAAATTTTAGAAAAAAAATATTTACGAGATTGACATTATGGAAGGTATCTCTTTTCAATAGCCTTATTATACTGCTAGTTTTTATATTAATGCTTGATCTAGGTTTTTTTCATTTCATTGACCGGAATTTTTTACTCACAGTTATCATTATTTGTTTATTGCTTGCCTTAGTAGTAAATCTATTATTTTTGTTTTTTCCAATAAAACTATCTAAACAATTTTCTAAACGAAAAAAGCAAAATGACCCTTCATAATCCTTCCTATGGGAAAGGTATAAAATCAATTTTTTATAGATAAATTTATAATTTTATTTAAATTTTTGAATTGTATGAAAGTAAATGTAGGTGTCATAGCAGCAAGTGGTTATGCAGGTGGAGAAGCTGTAAGGTTATTAAATTATCATCCTAATGTAAATTTAAATTATATTACTTCTCGCAAATTAATAACTAAATATTTTCATTCAATATATCCTAATTTTCGAAATATTTCTAATCTAAAATTTGAAGAATATGATATAAAAACAGCAAAAGAAAAATGTGATATAGTTTTTTTAGCAGTTCCGCATAAAGTTTCGCAAGATATGGTACCGGAATTACTTGAAGCAGGGTTGAAAGTAATTGATCTCAGTGCAGATTTCAGGATTAAGGATAAGGAGATCTATAAAAAATACTATAAAAAAGAACATTCAAATCCAAGTTATCTGAAAAAAGCTGTATATGGAATACCCGAACTTCATAGAGATGAAATAAAAAAAGCAAATTTAATTGCCGTAGCAGGGTGTCAGGCAGCCTGTGCAATTTATGGATTATATCCTTTAATTAAAGGAGGCTTGATTCAACAAAATAATATTATTATTGATTCAAAAACAGGATCATCAGGTTCAGGTGCTAGTTTTAATGAAGCTTCACATCATCCTATAAGAGCAAATAGTATTCGCCCTTATAAATTAACAGGACATAGACATATTGCTGAAATTGAACAAGAACTCTCATTATTAAATGGAGTTAATAAAGTAAAAGTAGGATTTTCAGCTCATGGTGTTAATCTTGTGAGAGGAATCTTATCAACAGCACATGTATTTTTCGATGAATCTGTAGAAATGGACGAAAAAACAATTTTTAAGGCATATCGAACCGCTTATAGAGATGAACATTTTGTTCGCTTGATAAATCAAAAAACAGGAATATATCGTTTGCCCGATCCTAAAATCATTATAGGTACAAACTTTGTTGATGTTGGATTTCAACTGGATGATAATATCAATAGGATTGTAGTTGTAAGCGCTCTTGATAATCTAATCAAGGGAACTGCAGGGAATGGAATACAATGCATGAACTTGATGTGCAATTTTCCAGAAATGATGGGGCTTGATTTTCCAGGATATTTTCCTTTGTAAAGCCCATCATAATAATTAAAAAAATATACCAAATGTAATATAAAAAATTTACAAGAATTAAGAAATACTAGCAATAGAGGTTGATCTATATTTCAGGATATGTGGGAAAACAAATACGATTGGAGAGAATATTCAACAGAGATAATAAAAAAACGATTATAGTTCCAATGGATCATGGTCTAACTGTTGGTCCTATTAAAGGGATTGATAAAAATTTAGGGGAGCTTGTTAATAAAATCGCATTAGGAGGAGCAAACGCGATTCTAGGGCATGTTGGAATACCATTATACGCTCATAGGGGTTATGGTCCCGATATAGGATTGATACTTCATCTATCTGGATCGACATCACTAAGTCCTGATGAAAATTACAAGATTTTAGTTAATACCGTATTAGAGGCGGTTAAAATAGGAGCAGATGGAGTTTCATTACATGTTAATCTTGGTACAAAATCTGACCCTGAAATGTTAGAAACCTTAGGACATGTTTCTCGGGAATGCCGGGAATATGGGATGCCATTACTTGCTATGATGTACCCTAGAGGTGAAAATATAGATGATGAACACGATGTAGAAGTCGTAAAAATAGCTGCTAGAGTTGCAGCAGAATTAGGGGCAGATATTGTTAAAACTAATTGGACAGGAGACCCAGATTCATTTAAAGAAGTCGTTGATGGGTGCATGGCACCGGTAATCATTGCAGGAGGAGAAAAATCGGGAGTAAAAGGTATTTTAGAAATTACGAAACAATCTTTAGAAGTAGGAGGTGCTGGTGTTGCCTATGGTCGAAATGTATTTCAAGCAGCTGATCCAACTAAAGTTGTTAAAGCACTTTCTTTAATAGTACATGGAAATTATGAGATAGAGGAAGCAATAAAGGAAGCACGACTATAATATATATAAAACTAAATAGAAATTCCGTTACCGTCAATTAAAAATGAATCTTCTAGTAGAAAAAAAATTGGAAATTGAAAATTATCTCTTCTATTTTTCACTTTTTCACTTGCATAAATCTTATCTTTTACTTATCTCTGACCAGGAAAAAATGGGTATAGGTAACGTTACTTTAAGTAGTCCCCCCACAATTCAGGGGGTAAAAGCTAGCTCTGCATCGTATAACTTATTTGGCATGAAAGAAAGATTATTAAGCAAAATTATTGCTGAGAAAACGTCTAGTATCCTAAATGCCCCCGTATTATTGCTCCTTTTTTTAAAAAATGTTAAAAAAGAAGAGGAGATCGCAAAATCCTTGATAACATTCTTGAATGATATTTTAGAAGAAATCATTCAAAAGAAGAATAAGGAATGAAAATATCAAATTTCATTCGGGATTTCACTAATTATATTGCCTTTTAAATAATAACGATTGAGATAAACTAATAGAATCTAACTTTCTTTTTTTTTTTTTGAGAATAATTAAGAAAGGAAATGCAGAGAGAGGGATTTGAACCCCCGTACTCCTATGAGATCGGATGTCTGATTTTTTTAAAAAGATCTTGAGTCCGACACCGATAGCCGTACAAATTCATCCTGCTTGATTACTCCTTTGTACATTGACCTGGCTTGGTTATCTCTGCTTTAATTCCCTTAGCTAAAGATAGGAAGGGCAAACATCAGAATCATCATAACGGCCATCATTCCAACAAGAAATATCATTTGATATCTCCCTTTCTTCTTCTGCTTTTTTTCAGATTTTATATAATTATCTTTACACGCTTGACTGCAAAGTTTTCTATCTGAAGGCATGGCTTTTCCACAAATTGGGCAATGAAGATGAGGCCCCCATTTTTGCTTAATTTGATCTTTCCAGGAGGATTGGGACATTTTTTCAAGTTTATTTGTTTTTTATTGAGTACTTTTAACATGCTATAGTAAAAATAGTTTATGACCAAGTTTTATTTTGAAATTCTGGTTCCAATTGTTAATCTTTGTCCATTATAATAATTTTTGAACTGAGTGAGATTAGATCCATTCATTAATAACAAGGTAATATTACTCCTTTTTAAAATTTGAAGCGATACGAGATCAAAAATTCTATATTCTCCAGCTGCAGCTTGTTTATTTCCAGTATCTTTTAAGATTAGCTCTTCTAATTGAGCATAGTTTAGATGCGGTAATAAATTAGCGTCTTTAGATTTCTTTGGATCTTTATCATAAATTCCATCCACGTTTGTGAGAATCACGAGTTCATCTGCTTTTACAAGTTCAGCAACTTCAATAGCTACGGATGTTGTAGATTGTCCAGGTTGTAACCCTCCCATAATGATAATCTTATTGAATAATAGTGCAATAGACAGCTCCTCCATTGATTTTGGTACCTGAGGGTATGAAACATCTCCTAAGCTTGATATAAGTAATCTTGAGTTTAACCTGGAGATATCAATTCCAAAAGTATCGCATAAAGCTTCATTAGTAGTAAAATTTCTAACGGCGTTAATATAATCCCTTGCGATTATCCCTCCGCCACATATGACAATTAAATTATTTAATTTATCTTTATTTTTTATAATATTGCAGAATTCTAAGATTTTATCTGAATCAATACGATTATTGTCTTTAAATAGCAGAGAGCCCCCAATTTTTATAACAATGGCCTTTCCCATTTCATTCATCCTCTTTTAAGGTTTATGTTAGACGATATTACTTCATTGATTGTGATTTTTTAGAGGCGGCTTCAACAGCATTAATCAAAGTTGATCTTAATTTACCTTTTTCTAATTCATGTAACGCGGTAATTGTTGTACCTCCTGGAGAAGTAACCATATCTTTTAATATTCCGGGATGTTTGTTCGTTTCTAAAAACAATTTTGCCGCACCCAATACTGTTTGAGCAGCAAGCTTAAGTGAAATATCTCGAGGTAACCCCATTTTTACACCACCATCTGATAAAGCTTCAATAACGATAAAAATATATGCAGGTCCACTTCCAGATAGTCCTGTTATAGCATCAAAATACTTCTCATCCATTTCAAAAACAATCCCAACAGCTTTAAAAATCGTTTTAAGGTATTCTAAATCTTTATTTTTCAAGAGGTCATTGGTAGCAATCACTGAAGCACCTTCACGGATTAGAGCAGGAGTATTTGACATTATTCTTGCGATTCCAACTTTTTTTTTAAAAAATTTTTGAATATGAGAAATTGATATTCCCGCAGCTATCGAGACAATTACATGATCTTCATTAAGAGAAGAGCCAATTTCTTCCAGTACTCCATCAATTACCTGTGGTTTTATAGCAAGTATAATATATTTAGATTCTTGAATTAAAGTTAAAATA
>DXJM01000129.1 GCA_019057355.1 Promethearchaeota archaeon
CTTTATGTGGTAATATTATGAGTAGTCCTCCAATTTATGCATATATTTTCTTTATACTATTTATAGGAATGCTCTTTCTTATCATTTTTTTCGCAATTCTAAAACGGTTGAAGCTGAAAAAAACAGGAGGAGTTATTCCAGCTCAAAGGTCATCAACATCAGCTCCAGGAGAAGAAAGATTTGTTTTTAGAGATCAAAAAGAACCAGAGTTTATAACTCCTAAGGAAGTAGAACCTTATGAATTCTATTGTTCAAATTGCAATGAAAAATCGTTAGGATATTCAATATATTGTCCCAAATGTGGTATAAGAATGAAACTCTTGAGCAGTGCATTAAAAAAAGAGGTAAAAAATGATATAGATCAAGATAAGACTAAATGTGTTTTATGTCATTCCGAAATATGCCCTATCTGTAAGAAACCTTTAATGGGTGATTCTGCTTGTCATGAAGAATGTCCCTTTTGTGAAAGGAGATATCATGAACATTGCTGGATAAATACCATTAAAAATACAGGAAAATGCAGTTTCTGCCTTGAAGCTCCTCCTCCTGAAATGATCATGGATAAATAATTTTCTACCCTAAAATTATTTTTAAATCTTTTAGTTGACTTACCATTTTCTAAATATTTATTGGTAATATGTTTAAAATTTTCAATAATTATCGAGAAATAACCATATTAAAAAAAAAGAATTAATTAAATACATTAGAAAATTATTCTTTATTGCCTAAGGGGAATAAATGATTATAATTCACTATTTAAAATTAAAAATAATGAGATATAACAGTCGCTTTCAAAAAAAACCTACAGCAAGACTTTACGTTCTATTCTTCTTATTATTATTTTTAAGTTTTCTTAAAATCCATACTTTTATATTCCAAAACCTAAATAATTTAGAAATAGGTAACAAAAATAATTTATCTTTATCTTATTATAATATTAGCATGATTCCGATACACATTAATGATAATGGTGAAAATTCTGGTTTTATTACTTGGGAAATAGCCGCTGAGACCATGGATTGGTGTACATTTTACGATGATATATATTATATTGAAAACTTGACAATACATGCTGTTGGAAATGCGTCTTGTATTGATATAAGAAATTCTGACAAGCCTTTTATTATTAGAAATTGTACTTTACTTGATATTAATTCTTCTTTTGGTGGAATTTCCCTCTTTAATGTAAGCAATGCGGGTATTTTTAATAATAATATATCGTTGAATATTCAAGGAAATGGAATCTTCCTATATAATACCAATAATACTGATATTAGATATAATAATTGTTCAAGCAATCAAGGAAATGGAATCTATCTATACAATAGCAATAATACTGATATTAGATATAATAATTGTTCAAGCAATCAAGGAAATGGAATATCTTTTCATCAAAGTAATTTAAATAATGTTAAAAATAATACAATTTTTTCTAATTGGAAAAATGGAATTTCATTGAGTTCTTCTGACTATACTACTATCGGGAATAATTCAATTTCATTTAACGCAAATGATGGAATTTCTTCGTTCAATAGCGATAGAAACACGTTCAGAAATAATACTGTTTTTTTTAATGATTATAACGGATTGTATTTGAAAAATTGTAATTATAATCAAATTGAATGCAATATGTTTATTGCTAATGCTATTAATGGCATTTTTTTAGAAGCTCCAAGTGGTCTTCGATGTGTTTTTAATGAAATTCGATATAATATCATTGACAATAATTATGAGAATGGCTTGAAATTGAAAGAAACTGATAATACAATTATTTTTGATAATTTCTTCTTTTCAAATTCGGAAAATGGAATTGATATTTCCTATTCACATTTTACATCTATATTTTATAATTCATTATTAGAAAATGGTGAAAATGGAATTTTCATTAGGGGAAGCTGGAATTTCACATTTTCACAAAATAATATTAAAAATCATAATAAAAATGGGATAGAAATACTGTTTTGTAATCTTTATGATTTATATATTTCCTCGATATGGAATAATATTATAGAATTCAATAGTCACGGAATTTATCTTTACAACACAGAAAATACAGGTATTTTTAACAATGATATACGTTATAATATTCAAAATGGCGTTTATCTAGCACATAAAAGCAATAATAACAATTTTACTAATAACCAATTATCAGGTAATGGGTTATATTGTATTTGTTATGAGGAAAATTGTATCAATAATATTTTTGAAAATGAAGGGTGCAATCCTGTAAATCTTGATTCAATAACCAAAGTTCCTAAATTTTATCTTAATTATATATTTTCCATATTTTTCATATTATTTTTTCTAGGGATTATTTCTACTCTTAGTATTTATAGCATTTTTAAAAAAGTGAAAATGAGAATGAGTGGATATAGAATAGACCAAAATGGGGCTATTCTTAATTGGGATGGTACCCCCTTTATTGAATCATCTGAATCCGAAGAATTAAAATTTACAAATCCAAAAGTGGTAAAACCTTATGTGTTTTATTGTCTTAAATGCAGTAAGAAATATACAGGGTATCATGTATTTTGTCCTACATGCGGAGAGAGAATGAAATTATTTGATCTATCTTCTAGTCTAGTTCCTCCTCCTTTTCGTCAAAAAAGCAATAACAAGAATAGATGTATTATATGCTATAAATCAACTTGTCCAAAATGCAATGCTGAGATTACAGGCGAAAATTCTTGTTTTGAAGAATGTCCTTATTGTGAAAGTAAGTATCACAAACATTGTTGGGATAAAACCATACGATCATTTGGTAAATGCGGTTTTTGCCTTGAAATTCCTCCTTCTGAATTATTTCCTGATGAATTTAAGGAATAAAAAAAATTTAATCAAAAAGGTATTAAATTTACGCTTACCTGCTCCAGCCTGACGATTCTCCAGAATGACTTCGTCCAAGATTTCCCCACACGAGATGCATCCCCATCCTGAA
>DXJM01000130.1 GCA_019057355.1 Promethearchaeota archaeon
GTAAAATTATTCAAATCTTATTGTTTTTCAAAAAATACTTTTAATCAAAACTTTAAGAGAAGGAAAATGAAAAAATACATAAAAGAAACCTTTTGAAAGGGGCAAATTCGGAGTCCTAGTTAATTAAGAGATTGTTTATCGTTCCATTACCGGGCCATCCATTTTCAGTAGCTTGATTAGAAAAATCAAGGTTCCCATTGATAAAAATATTAGGATCAGGATCTGAAATCTTTATCATCATATACTTATCATTTTCTATTTTATTTCCTCCAAGTTGTGAAGAATCAAGATTTAAAAGGACGTTTAAATATAATACTGACGTTCCGAAAAACAGGCAGGAGAATAAGAAAAGAAATTGGAGATAATTTTTTTTATCCTTCAATTTGTCTAAATTTTTAATTTTTTCTTAAGATAATGTCTAAAAGGATATATTTCTCTGTATTTAAACCTTTTCAAATATTGATCAAACCTTTGTTCCACCTTGGATTAAATTGTATTTTCTTTGATGCATTACAAGGATGTTCGCTCGCATATAACTGAAAAGAAACTTTCAACTTTTGAAGATAACCCGTGGCATTCTCAATTTCATTCTTTGTTTTTCCACCCGCACTAATGGGATTATAAATGATCGCGTAATCTTTCTTTTACTCACTATTACTAAATATGATATTTTAACTAAAATTGTTTGTTTTAATGTTATTTTTAGGTCCAAAATAACCTCTAATTTATCTTGATTTATAGTAACATACCAGTCCTCCAAAACCCTCCACGATCACTCCTGCCTCGGATTCTTGCTTCATGATCTTCGTTTTTATATCTAGATTTTTCGCGATTTGTAAAATTCGATGCATTTTATTTCTATTTTTTTTAATATTTAGATACTCATCAGTCAGTATAATAAAATGAGGTTTGGGTAAATCAGGATTTTCTTTAATCTGCTTTAGTTCATGTTCAATTTCTCTCCATGTATAAAGAATTCTTGAGAACTTTTCATTTTTGTTGATAATTTCTGATAAGTCTTCTAATATTAACACCCCTTCTTGATTTGAAGTTTTGTCAACGAGTTCTTGAAAATCTTCTCTGGTTTTTAAGAAATACACGTCTTTTTGATTTCTTGCCTGATTTCCAATAATTTTGGAAAAAAAAACTTGATGATACCCCTTTTTTAATAGCCAAGAATGATGTTTAGTGACATGGTCAATAAACTCATCTGAATAATGTTCTTTCGGTGGAGAGAGCACTATCATACTTCTACTCCCTTCTTTGATTATCGGTCTCAATACATTAATAATTTCTTCATGAAAATGATATATTTGCTTTTTATCTTGATTTCTTCTCCTTTTGCCACGATTGATTTTCACGTGTAGCTTAATAGTCTCGCTGAGTATTTTCCAAATTACGGCATCGTTATCATGAAGAGCAATTAGAATTGCTATAGGATGACCCTTCTTTATGGGTCTTTTTCTTTTTTTAGCCATAATTATCGATTTGATATGAAATTGAATATTCTCCTTATAATTGCAATAATTTACTCCTATGAGCAATAACAAGAATTTCTATAAATCCCTTATTGATCTCATGGACAATTCTATGTTTTTTAACTAATATATCTCTCATTCTTTCATCATCTCTATCTGGAAATCTCCACCCACGTTTATGAAGCTGCCTCAATTTTTCCACATTTATGATAATCCACTTAACAATTTCACTCGCTTTTTCGGAACGGATATGTAGAATATAAGACGAAATAGATTCAATCTCTTTTAAAATCCCTATTGACCATCTTAAATCTACTATTTTTTCAGACATTCTTTATCTTTTTCACGTATTAAATAATTTCCTTCTTTCACTTGTTTTAAGCTTTGCTAATATTCTCATTCAGATATTAATTAATATGCAATTTCTTTCACGGTAAGGGTATCTGGGAGATTTTTAATGAATTCTGGATGAAATTGATCTATAAATAATTAAGCTGTCATAATAAATTTGATGATTATAGAGGAAACCTTTTTAAGTTAAAGAATAAATAATTAAACTAAAATCCTTTTGTAGTATTCTATGGTTGAAAAAAAGAGCTTTCAAAGCATCAATGAATATATCAGCACTTTCCCAAGAGAAATCCAAGAAATTTTAGAAAAACTAAGACAAGTTATAAGGGAAACTGCTCCTAAAGCTGAAGAAATTATTAGTTATAAGATGCCAACTTTTAAATTAAATGGTAATTTGGTACATTTCGCCGCATACCAAAATCATATTGGATTCTACCCCGCACCATCGGGCATCGACACTTTTAAAGAAGAATTATCTCAATATAAAACATCTAAAGGGGCTATTCAATTTCCGTTAAATAAACCTATCCCGTATAATTTAGTGAAAAAAATCGTAGAATTTAGAGTAAAAGAACAATTAGCAAAGAAAAAATTATAATATCTCTTTGATGAAAAGAATAATTATAATTCTAAGAAATTTTTTAATATCTGCATGCTACTGTAGATTCATAGTGATGGATTTTATTTTTAGAGTTTATTCCATATTTCGACTATGGAATTGTAAAAATTTAGGAATTCCTCACTTTTTTATAGTATCATTATTCTTTATTAACTGATGCTCTATTAAAACATTAATAATTGAAGCATTAACCTTTTTGAAGTTCACACTAAATAAATTAAATAAATATGATTGAAAAAGTAATAAATACAGAAAAGAGAGATCCACGAAGGACTTTAGGTGTTCATTTAACATCCACCGATATTTTTTTAAAATATATTTTTCCAGAAATTAGAGATGATTTAGATAACTATATCTGGACCGACTTATATTGTGGAGAGGGAAATTTAATTTTTCCGATATTAGATGCCATGCCTGAAGAAAACCGAAATCAATTTTTCCATAATCATGTCTTTCTTTATGATATTCAACATCAAATGGTTGAAAGATGTATTGAAAAGGCTATTTCTTTAGGGATATCTGAAACTATTGCTAAGAATAATATTAAACAAAGAGACAATCTAAGTAGCTATCCCATTGAATTATTGAGAAAAGTTTTACCCATTTATCACATCACCAATCCTCCTTATTTATATTTGGGTTATATAAGAAAAAATAAAGACGCGGAATGCCATCTTAAATATTTTGAAAATATAAATGAGGGATATCAAGACCTGTATCAAATTGCAATGATCAATGATCTCCGAAATAATATTAGAAATTTAATTTACATAATTCCCTCGAATTTTCTTTTCGGATCCTCAGTTTCAAATAAATTTCGATTAGATTTTTTAAAATTATATAATA
>DXJM01000131.1 GCA_019057355.1 Promethearchaeota archaeon
AATTGTAAATAAATATTTTTTGTCAAAAATTATTGATGTGATATTTTTTTTAGTATGTATGGTTTTTTCTCCCTATTTTTGCCAAAATTCTTATGTTTTGCAAGTTTATTAATCATATTAATCATTATAAAACAATTACTTCCCATTTCAGATATTTATAATAATGGTAAAGATCTCATTCTTAGGTGGGTGCAGAGAAGTTGGCAGAAGTGCAATTTTAATAGAATCTAAAACCGGTGCTAAATGCATCTTAGATTATGGAATTAGATTTCGAGGTAAACAGAGACTTCCTCAAGATTTTGATCATGAAAACCTTAAAGCCATCGCCTTAACTCATTGTCATGTCGATCATTCTGGAGCGATTCCTTATTTATATAAAGAAGTAGATATACCATTTTTCACTAATTCAATTACTCTAAGAATCTCTAATATTCTCATAAAGGACATGCTAAACATAGGAAATTTTAGCTATCCCTTTGGAAATGAAGAATTGAAATCTATGATGAGAAATGCTAAATTCCTACAAAATGAACTTCGTCAAAAGATTGATGAGAATTTTTTTATTACTTTTTATAATGCAGGTCATGTCCCGGGAAGCGTTTCAATTTTAGTTGAAGTTGATGGTAGGCGGATTTTATATAGTGGAGATATCAATATGGGAGAAACTAATTTGGTTGAGCGTGCTCTTCCTTCCCAATTTCCCGAAATTGATACGTTAGTCATTGAGAGCACGTATGCAACAAGAGAGCATCCCCCAAGAAATGAAGTGGAAAAAAAATTTGTTGAAAGCATAGCCAATGTAATTGAAAGCGGGGGAAAAGTGCTCATTCCAGCATTTGGAGTTGCTCGTTCTCAAGAAGCCTTGTTAATCTTAGAAAAGCATAATTATGGCGGAAAGATCTTTATAGATGGATTAGCAAAGAAAATTTGTGATGTATACATGCACCATCCAGAATATTTGAAAGATATACAGAAATTTAAAAACTCCCTCTCAAGAGCTCAGTTTATATCAGAATCTCAAGGAAGAAATGACGCAAAAAACTCTAATGCGGCCATAATTGCACCAAGTGGGATGTTAAAAGGAGGTGCTTCAATAAATTTCATCAAATCATTCCTCAATGATCCCTTTTCTGCCATATATCTTGTCGGCTATCAAGCCGAGGGAAGTCCTGGTCGAAAATTATTAGAGGAGGGTGTTTTTGAATATAGAGAGCAAGGACTATCACATAAAGTGAATGGAAACATATTGGTTGCCAAGTGTAATCGAGATTATTTCAATTTTTCAAGTCATTCTGATGGACCCCTTCTTCATAAATATGTTGAAAATCTGAAATTCCGAAATGGAGATAATAACATATTTTGCATGCATGGAGATAATAAATCGACAACTAATTTTGCAAAAGAATTAATAGAGAAGGGTTATAATTCAGTTGCTCCAGAAATAGATGAGATATATAGCTTATGAAAAATTTCAAGAAATCTGATTTTTTACTATAAGATCAATAGTGTCTAAAAATACCTCGATTTTATCAATAGGAACCGTAGTTCCAGCAGCAGGTGGATGGCCTCCTCCCATCACATCTATTTCTAATCGTTCTAAGGTTTTTCTAATCGCGTCAGAAAGATTTATTCCTTTACGTACTATAGATTTATGAGCCCTTCCAGATATTTTATATACGTCTTCATCTTGTCTTCTCGCGATGCCAAAAATCGGTTTTTCCACATCGATTTCATCACCTTTATCAAAAATTAAGATTGAAGCAATGACTCCTATTATGGTTTCTGGAATTTTATCCTCTCCAAAGAAATATTGAATATTAGTTTTTGATTGTATTTTTTTTTCGTTATAAATCCAATTTAAGCCATCGAATAAAAGTTTTTTATAATCATTAAGAATTTGTTTCGCTTGAACATATGCAGAATTTCTATCACCCATGGCTAATGCTATTCCGATTGAACCATTATTAGATCTGCCACAAGAATTTAACATATTTGAGAATTCACCTGCATCATGAAGTTCCTCATAATTTTGCTCTCGTGTCAACAAATACTTATGAACTATTAATTTTTCAATGATTTCACCTGGTTCGATATTGAGTTTAATGGTAGAATATTCAATGATCGCTGTTGAAATTTTTTGTTTTTCATCTTGAGTCAAAGTATTTAAGCTTCTTATCGTTCCATCAGCATTTTCCATTAAAACAGATGTAGTTTGGAGAAACTTGAGGCATCTATTTGCATCATTTGATAATCCTGGAAGATTAATATCTTTTGAATATGCGATGGCTTCATTTATAGGTTTTAAGGAGGAGAAATTAAGATCATTTATTATATCAATTAAATTAACTTTTTTTGCATCCTCCAAAATGTGCAAATTCACACCTACAAATGATTTATTTTTTGCTTGATTTTGAATATCTCCCGTGGCTCCTACAATAGCTATTGGTGAAAGGTCAATATTATTCGGATTTAAACATTTAGCAAAAAAATAACTCATTCCAGCTCCAGAAATTTCCGTGCTCCCGTCTATTCCATAAAAATAAGGATTTGCATGCCAAGGACTTGTTTTTTTTCTTATTTCCTCTATCAACTCTTTTTCTTCTTGATTAGCTATATTTTGAGGGAGGTGATGATCTAAAATAATAAAAGGACAAGAATTATCATTGCATAATTTTTCTTGAAGTTCTAAATATTGTCCACTTCCAAAATCCGCAAAAATCGTGAAATTGTGGTACTTCTTGATATCTTTAATCACTCTTTCAATTTCTTCCCTTTCTAATTGACGAAGTATGCTTATTTGAAATGGAAAATTTTCTCGATATAATGCCTTGCCCAAAATAGCTCCTGAAGACAATCCATCAGCATCGATATGGGTATAAACGTGGATGGGTGCATTTAGATTTTTACTATTTGCTAGAAAATAATCCCTACATTTTACTATTCCTAAAATTAGTTCTTTTAGATTATTTGCCATTTTTTCCCTACTAATGTTCATTGATTTAAAATTTAATTCTTTTAATTGAATTATCTTGTTATCATTACGATTAGAACTATTAAAACATATCATTTACTTCTAATAAAATTTGATATTAAAAACATATCCAAGTTTCATCTAAACCATTTGATCTTCTCCTCCTCAATTGGTTCGATTGTAATTTTTTAGTGATTGTTGAAAAGTACTACAAAAAATAGAAACCTTTTTTATCTTATCAATAATGATCTAGAAATACTCATTATATTAATTTAAATAGAAGTTTTTAAGTGAACAAAATGGATTATGTAAAAATTAATGATTTAGCTTTAAAATTAACACGTAAACTTATAGAAAGTCAAGGCTTTTATGGGGCTAACGTCAAGGTATTACCTACTGGTCAGACCATTGTGGATTTAACAAATGGCACAAGGGAATCAGGGAGGATATTAGGCGAGATCTGCATGGGTGGTTTGGGTTCGGTGAAATTTAATTCAAATACTATTGATGGCTACTACTTTCCTTCCCTAGATGTATATACAAGCCATCCGGTAATTTCTTGCATGGCATCTCAATTAGCGGGTTGGAGTGTTAAATTAAAAAAAGATATTGAAAAGGATGGCAAAATAAAAACTAAAGTAGTATTTCAATCTTTAGCATCTGGCCCTGCAAGAGCAAAAGCTAAAGGAGAGGAATTATTTAAAGAAATAAATTATTTTGATGATTCTAATTGTGCGGTAATTGTATTTGAAACACGTACCATGCCTAATGAAGAAGTAATGTCAATTATTACACAGAAATGTGGTGTTCCTCCAGAAAACACCTATGCAATTTGCGCCCCAACAGCGAGTCTAACAGGATGTATCCAAGTTGCTGCAAGAATTGTGGAAACGGGCATCCATAAACTACATGAAATTCATTTCCCTTTAGATGTCATTATCGATGGTTTTGGAAGCGTGCCTATTGCTCCTGTTGCTAAAGATGATTTTACGGCCATGGGCCCTCCAAATGACGCAATGTTTGCCGTTGGACAAACTTATTACACGATAGACGTGGAAAAAGATCAAGAGGACGAATTATTTAACTTACTTAAAAAAGCCCCAGCAAGTTCATCTTCAAGTTATGGAAAACCATTCAATGTAATCTTTAAAGAAGCAGAATTCGATTTTTATAAGATTGATCCTGGATTGTTTGCCCCAGCACTCTATATGGTCAATAATATAAAAACTGGAAATACGATTACAATTGGAAAATTAGATATTGCCTTGTTAAAACAGTCATTTGGACTTAGTTAAAAAAGGGTAATGTTGCTATCCTTATTTTTTCTTTTCTTAAATTTATATATTTGTTAGCTCATCTTGATATTTTAATATTTCTTCCAAGGATATATCCCTATCGAACTTGATTTCTTGGGTTATCCCTAAATATGCACAAGCCAATCTTGCAGAAGCCACAATTTCCGCTTTTTTCAAAGAAACTTGGAAAATATCTTCAGGTTCTTGCATTTTAGTTCTCAAAGAACTAATTTTTACTAATAATTTCCGTTTTTCATTCTCTAATCCCGCTTTTTTCTCCCTTAATTCTTGAATTTGGTTATCTATTTTTGTCGAAGGCTTTAAATGACTTTCTCTCATTAATTGATTGATCTTCTCTAATATTTGAGCTTTTTCCTCATCTATTTCTGCTTTTCGATTTATTTCAAGATCATAAGAATGTTCATTTTCTATCTGATAATGATTAGTTCTCTCAAATTTCATTTTATATAGTAAAGAAGCCATTTTGTCAGCAACAATAAAAGGTAATTCATTGCTAAATACCAATCGAGTAATATTGTTTAAATCAAAATAATTTAAATTGTCATATTTCGTCTTCAAGTAACTTTTTAAATTTTCTTCATCATGTTCACATTCTATCTCAGTCCAGTCATGAATGGCTAACCTTCTTCTGAAAAAGATTAATTCCCAATCAATATTTAGCTCTTTTAATAATTCTAATAACTTTTCATCGTTAGGTTTAAAAGATTCTAATATGAGATAAAGCTGAAGACCATAATACTTATGCTCTTCTTGGAGAAAATATCCCCTCTGTTGCATTGAAGCTAGAATCTTTAATTTAATTGAATAGACATTATTTGTAATATTTTTTTTACCGCAATTAAGATATATCACGTTCCCTTCTTCATTAATATATTCACAATCAAGAAATCCTAAGACACTTTCATTATTTTCGTTAATAAAATCCATCAAACCAGATAATGTAGGTTTTACATTGTACTTTATTAGGTCATTCACTCCAACAGTCACATAATCACTTAGATTTGCCCCAATAGCCAATTGAATACAATTTAATAGAAGGTCTTCCTCCATTCCAAATACCCTTCTTATGGCTTCATTAATAGGAAAAACTTCATTTTCTAAAATTTTGAGATCTGCTAATGATGACTCGTAGGGTTCTGGATCGTTTAATATTTTATTTAAAATAGGTGCCTCGGATGCATTAACTTCAATTTCATAATTTTTTGCAAGATCTTTTCGAATTATACAATATGACTTTTCTCTTTTCCCTTCTTTATTAAAAATTGAAATTGATGTGTGTTCATCGATTACAGCTCTAAATTTTTCAGTGAACTTGCTTTCTGTATTGTCTGTTTTCAGTCTTCTTCTTTGAATTTTGTATCATCTCAATTTGTTTATTATACGTGTCTCTTAATAAAATAAAAAAAAGATAGTCTTAAATTCTTATCGTTAAAAAATTATAAATTTTAACCTTATATTACTTGACATTACACTATTTTTTTCTTGTAAGGTTA
>DXJM01000132.1 GCA_019057355.1 Promethearchaeota archaeon
AGAAAAGCGAATTTTTATGAATAAAATAAAAAAAAAAATATTAATACTAGCTCTAACCATTTTCTTTCTATTACCATTAATAGGAATTTCTTCTATACACAATGATAATGACGTCTCACCCAAAACATCATTGACCATGATTGCAGATTGGAATCGACATGAAATCTGTTGGATGACGGGATATGATTTTACTGTAGGAGATTTTAATCCATGGAAAGCAGGACCTAATTTCGGTATTGCTTTAATGTATGAAACGTTATTTGGTTATGATAAATACACTGATAAATACATTAATGTAATTGGAAATGAATTTTCATGGCAAGCTGGTGGTTCTCAACTTTTAATAAATATAACAAATAAAGCTCGCTGGTCTGACGGTGAACCTCTTGATATTGATGATGTTATATATAGTTACGAGTTGGCTTCGAATCAAATGAGATTTAAAGCGGATATGACGGCAAGAATCGCTGGTTATACTAAACTAAGTGATTATTCAATGACGATAAACATAGTTCCCGGTTATGAATACAGTTTAAAAGTTATAGAATTCATTAGCATGGAGATTCCCATCATACCTGAACATGTATGGAAATGGATTGTTGCTATTGAAAACGGCGGAAACCTTGACTTGGATGGATATTTAAATAATTGGCATTCTATTGGATATAATAAGAGTTGGATGGTCTGCTCAGGTCCTTACATGCCTCATTACGAACTTGATCCTGCTGAAGAAGTATTTAAATATAGGGATGATTGGTGGGGGGCGGGAGTTACTGATGCAGATCTTCCAAGTAGAATTGCTGGAAAAACACCTCCTAAATACGTTGGAGCCCGAAAATACACAGATAACAATGTTAAAGATTATGCTTTGATAGCAGGAGCTGTTGATGGTCATTCAGGATTTATTGCAGAAGTTTGGACTGTAATGAATGATAATCCACACATCTATACATGGTATGGAAGAGAGAATGCTTTAGGAATTGATGGTAATTACTTCATTGGCTTAGGTTCCGTTTTAACGATCGCTCCAAATCATGCCGTAGCCCCATTAAATGAAACTTACGTGAGAGAAGCAATAGCATATTGTTTAAATAACGATCCAATTCCAAATATCGCGGCATATGGGTATTGGAGTAGAGCGGAAGCAACATTCCTGGATCCATCATCACCTTTGTATAATGAAACTATTGCAAATACATACAGGAGAGATTATAATATTGGTCAGGCAGTCCAAACTTTATTGGATGCTGGTTGCTATAGAGTTGGATCAACGTGGTACACCCCTTATGATATGGCCATTGGACCTTTTGAATTGATTACTGTTAAAGGTTGGACGGATGTAAAAACCGCCTCTGATTATTGGGCCCAATCAATGATTGATTTTAACATCAGTGTCACTGTTAAAGAGCAAGAACAAGCAGAGTTTGAAAATAATGTAGATAGTAGAAATTTTGATATGTGCATGCAAACTAGAACACCTCATCTAACAAATCCAGCTCTTACTTTCTTCGATGGCTATAGAGGGCAACATCTTTTTGATAAAAACGTTTCCGGATGGATAAGTCCAGAATACAATGCCGCTTTTGTTAATTTTGAATTATCAGGAAATGATCCCTTATTAGCTCAATACTGGGCAAGTCAAATGCAATTAATCTTAGCAACAGAACTACCTGAAATTCCTTGCTTTAATAATGCATTCTGGTATGCTTTTAGTACAATCTATTGGGAAGGGTGGAATAATGCAGAAAATCAATTCCAACAGCCAATAGCTACATTTACAGTTAATAATATGGCTCTGAAAGCAAGATTCGTCTTAAATTTATATTCCACTGGATATATAAGTAGCGATCTTCCTTGGTTATTAATTGGCATAATTATTGCTGGTGTTGCTATAGCTGGAGTTGTGGTTGTTGTAGGCGTGGTTAGATTTAAAACTAAAAGAAAAATAATTTCATTATAATTGAAGTTTTTCTCCATTTTTTAATAAGAAAGTATTATTAAACTCTTTTTTAAACCAACCGGGATTCTCGGTATGTACCGGAATTATAATATCGGGATTTATCATTTGAATCGTTTCCCTAATTTCATTTTTTGAAGCATGACCTGATGCGTGAAAACCTTCGATGAATTCTGGTTTTAAACGTCCATTATCGTTTATTAGATTAAAACCGTGAGGTTCTAATCCAAAATATTCCAACCAGTTATAAAGTCGAAGGAAATCATATTCAGACTCTTCTTCAAAAGCTTCAGATGAAGAATACACGTAGCAACCTTTATCTGGCTTGATATCCAATAGATTATTCATGTCAAAAAACGAAAAACATATTAAATATTTTTCAAGATTATGATTAATTGATGTTGGATCAATATATTGCAATTCTTTTTTTGCGGTATTAAGAATATGCGATTCCCAATAATCATTCCTCTCTCTAATTTTATCATAAAGTAGAATATGTTCTAATCTATCTATGTGATCAACTTGTTCGAGAGCATATAGCAGATATGCGTCTTTAGAGGTGATTACAAGCTCACGACTTGTTTCATCAGCGATTTTTTGAAAGATTTCTAGTCTTTCGAGATTTCTTGCCGAAAAATCGGCAATAGCTAAACCATCTGCTTCCTTGACAACATCTAAACAATTTTCATAAACATCATTCTCGGAAACATTAATATCTTTATCATCTTCATTTCTTGATATTCTCGTTCCCTCAATTATTAGCACATCGACTTCTTTTGATCGATTGATAAATTCTTTACTTTTTTCAGCTCGCTTGCCGTGAAGACGAAAATCCCCTGTATATGCTATATTTTTGCTCCCTCTTAAGATATATGCAGTTGATCCATAAATCGAATGGTCCACCTCAAAAGCTTCAATATCGAACTGAGTAGAGAGAGAAAATATATTATTTAAACTTCCTCTTTCTATAGGTTTAGTACTTCTACTTTGGAGTGTCAAGAATTCTTCTAAGGAAGGAAAGAAATCATCCGTGCAGAAAAAATTTCGACTTAAAAATTTACTATGTTCTTTTTTTTGACTGACTACTCGAGTTTTATCATTAGCTCCTTCTATTCTTTCAGCAAAAAAGGCAACATCAGGACCAAGTTTCATTTGAGATGTATCCAGAATACCCTTAAGTAATGCTAAACTGATACCCGAAGCTACAATTGGATATGCTTTATTAAGAAAACCTATATTTCCAAAGTGATCCATGTGAGCGTGAGAGAGCAATACTGCTTCGACATTTAAAGTAGGAAATGAAGATAAACAGACATCAGAGGGAATTAGGTCATTTCGATAAATATTCAACTTTGGTATTAAATCAAGATAAATCAGATCATGAATACCTCGGATGACTCGATCTTTCAGAAATTCTTCATAAAAAACACCGTACTTCTTGAAATTCATTCCAAAATCCAGAAAAACTCCTTTCTCGTTTTCTTCTAAATATATTTTGTTTCCACCAATCGTGTCGGCTCCATCATAAATCGTTATAGAAGTCATTATAAAAATCCTTCATTCATTTTTTAAAATAGATCTAGAGTTGTTTCACGCTATTTTTATCTGATATAATCCTTTTTTTATAAACAAAAAAGAAATGGTTTAAGATAATTATGAAAAACTGATATATTTAAATCTAAGCTATTTACGATTAAATTGTTGCTATGAAAATATGCTTAATTTTAAATATAAAAATGATTATTGTTATTTTACGTGAATATATGTAATAAAGACATAAAATGAGTTCAGAAGAGCGAATTAAGCTGAATTTTTATGGTGGCATAAACGGGATAGGGAATATCATACTCTTGGAAGATTTAAAATATGAAACGAAGATACTTCTCGATTTTGGTGCTAATACAAAAAAATTGATTAGATATCCATCAAACTTGGATGAAATTATAAATGCTAACATTCTACCTCAAGAGAAAGATTTTCCCATAAAGAATTTATATTCGAAAAATTTTCTTTTCGAGAAGGGGTTAACCAAATCAGAAAGAGACAGGGAATGTGCTGATAAAAGCGATCCAGAATCCGATCTTGATGGGGTTCTCATTTCTCATGCTCACCGTGATCATTACTATGGATTACCATTTTTAAACCGTAATATTCCGATATTCATTGGAGAATATACTAAAAAAATATTAGATGCTAAATCTAAAGCTTCAGCCGTATCTGTTGATAATTATTACACTGGATTAAATTGGAGAACATTTAGAACAGGCGATACAATTGACATTAAAGGGGTAAAGATTTATCCGGTTCATGTGGATCATTCAATTCCAGCTGCATATGGATTTATCATCCATACATCAGCTGGATTGGTCGTGTATTCCGGTGATTTTAGGATGCATGGTCCTTTAAAATTTATGACTTTTGATTTAATCAGAAAAGTTAATGAATTATCCAAAGGAAATGAACAGTTTGAAAATGAAGATAACGAGAGATTTATTAAAGTCATTGCTCTGATTTGTGAAGGCACTTTTGTTCATAAAGCCTCAATTGAATCCGAACGCCGAGTAAAAAGAGACCTGAAAATATTAACCCGAGACATACCCTTTGATTACTTCATTGTAAAATATAATTTAGCGGATTGGGATCGCTTTAGGACATTTGTGGAGATTACTAAACAAATAGGATGGAAATTCATTATAACAGAAAAAGCAGCTTACTTTTACCATATTTTAAATACTGATGAGAATTGGATGTCGATGAGAAATCCAAATATATTAGATGAAGATTCTATTTTAATAGTTGAGCAAGAAAACAAAAATAGTTTTTTATACGGATGGCAGAAGGAAATTAGAAACATATTTAGGAAAAATCATAAAGAAGGACGATTCTTAAAGTTAAAAGAAATTAAGGATTTGAAAGCAAAATTCTTTCTATATTATATAGCTGTAGAGAAACCTTATAGGGAAAATTTACCTAGATATTTAGTTGGTGCGTTCATTTCTACCGATATCGACCCTTATTCCGAAGAATATTATGATAGCGATTTACTTTCTCAATTAAGACGATTAGGATTTACGTCATATAGAATACAAGCATCGGGACATGCCAAACCTCACGATATATATAAGTTTGCCACAGAAATAAATCCTGATAAAATATTTCCAATCCATTCAGAACATCCTAAATTATTCACTAATTTGTTTAAAAATACAAGCATTAATGTAATATTGCCAGAGTTATATAGCGATTATTTTATTTAGTCTTCACATTCCAATCTTCGGGATTTTTAATTGGTTTTAAAAATATTTTTAATTCTAAATTTTGAGCTAATTTATTAATATCATTGAAATATTCAGTCATATCATCAAAAATTTTGAAAATTAATTCGTTTCTTGAATCTCCATTATTCTTAAAAGCAATAGAATATTTCTTAAAAATTTCTTCTACTCTTTCAACTTTCCAAATAAAATAATTCTCAATTGTATGAGATTTATCTTCAGGATAATAAATAATCTCGAAATTCCTCATATTTTTCAGAGATGATAATTGCTTCTCTGTAACTTCACCAAAATAACATTTTTGCCTCCCTGTGATGAAAAAGACTTGATAAGCAGTGATACAGTTTTCTTGATAAAATTTAACAAATTCTTCAAATAAAATAATATCTTCGCTTTTTTTTAAAGCTTCTTTTATAAATTCCTCACTTGCAGTATTATTATCATAAATATTGGGAAAAACTTGGGACAAAACACAACCATCTATATCAAAAATATAAATTTCTTTTAACATGAGTTCCTTAATAATTTTCTATATTTTATCCAA
>DXJM01000009.1 GCA_019057355.1 Promethearchaeota archaeon
AATTTAGTGAAAAAAAAATTATTCAAGGTTACCCATTTAATGAAGATTCTTATATTTGGACCCCAAAATGCAGGAAAAACGAGTTTAATGCGCACTACATGCCTTGGCTATAATTTTATGAAAGTTATTAATTTAAAACCGACCAAGGGTGTTTCAAGAGAAAATTTCATATTTCGAGGCATTATGGAATTGAATATATGGGATGCTGGTGGTCAAGAACGTTACATGGAGCGCTATTTTTCAGAATCACAGCGTGAATTAATTTTTTCTGAAATTACTACGGCTATTTTTATGGTTGATACGGCGGCACCTGATTCTAACGTGAGAGAAATTTTCGACAAGTTTTATGGTTATGTATTTGAATTCAGTCCTCATGTTGATAAAATATATTGCTTATTGAACAAGATTGACTTGGAAGATTCGAAAGAAGATGGTTATTATGAAATTTTAACAAAAGGAATGGATGATGAGATAAAAAATAAAATTGTCTTTACTCCCGTTTCTGTTAAGGAAGGAAGTGCCCAGCACAGGTTAATTGAAATACTCGATTATGAAATTCAAAAGAACACGTTAGCAATGCAGAGGCTCGGTAAGATCAGACATTTATTAAACGATTTAAAAGCAGAATCCTTATCAGAATATCTCTTGTTTAATCAACCGGATGGTCTATTAATGGCTTCAACGTTTGGAAAGTTCGAGAGTAAACCCTTAAAATTCATGAAGTTTGAAATGGGAACGTTAGAATCTAATCTTTATGAGATCTATTCTAAAGTAATGCTTTTATTAAATACTAATCCTTCTCCAATTTCACTGAGTACAATTGTTTATGAATCCGATGAAAACTATGTATTGATCAAAGAACTTGAAGATGCGGGATTTATCATGGCAGTTACAAAAAATAAAAAGCCTGAGGTCTTTACAGGAGTAATTCAAGCTCTTTCAGGTGATGAACTTAATAATTTAGAGGATTATTTAAGAACATCTCCCGTCTAAGTTTTATCTATTTTTTCCTAATTCAATTTGATTGTAAAAAAAGAACAATAACCAAAAAAATAGTTGTTATTATTTTAAAGAGATCTATTCTTCTTTATCATGCAATTTAACTTTTTTAAGCATTTTTTGATTTGCATGATGAGGTCTTCTAATAACGGTGTCATTTGCTTTTTCTATTTCTCTTGCAGTTCCCGCGAGTTCAGCGGCGGTCTCCATCATTTCATGTGCTGCAGCCAATAATGGCATGTAGTCTTCTCTTTCTCTTAATTTGAAACATGCTTTTCCGGTGACATTAGATACTTGGGATGCTAGTTCAAATGCAGCAATTGCTTTTGCTTCGGCATATGGATTTGAAAATCCCGCTGCTGCTACTGCTATTGTAGAATTGATGATTATTCTAGGAAGCGTGGGCTTTTTTCCATCCAACATGTCCATTATTACTTTATTTAATTCTGTAGCTATGAGATTTAAGACCCCTGTGCCTGCAAGAACTTTTAATAAATTTGCATTATATAAACTCATTTCTGTTGGATCTAAAAATGGACGACGCGCACCAATCATTGAATCAGCATTGACAAGCATGTATCCCATTCCTTTTGCCTCTATTTCTTCGACTGCTTTTTTAGCTGGAGCGTCAGAAATAACGATCGTTGGAATGCTCCCAGCTTTTTCTCTGCAAGCTTGAGGACCTTTTAATGCAGCATTTGGGCTAGACATTATGATTAATTCTGGTTTGGTCTCTAATAATTTATCTATTGTAGCTATACATATTTCAGGAGGATGCATTTTTGCTCCAGAAGTTACTTCTGTAACATTTATCCTCGTGCCTTCAGCTCGTTCGTCCATAAGAAATGCGAGTAATAAAGATGACCCGATCGTTCCATTTTTTAGAATTCCGATCTTTAATACTTTATCTTCATTCATTTTATCTCAATTGTGTTTGCAATTATTTATAGTTTTTAAATTAAATTGCTAAATTTTCGAAACTTTATAAGGTTTATAGAGAGAAAAAAAGTATCGATTATAATTTTTTTTTATAAATTTTATATAAAATAGAACATCTATAATCCTATAAATCTAGAGATCTATAAATCTGTAGATCTTATATATTAAATAAATCCATGGCATGTGGCATGGAGTAAAACAAATAAAGATAATAATGGTTAAAAAAAATGGAAATAAATGGAGTAGAAATCGAAGATACATTTTGTGAAGGTTTTGGGGCTCATTTTGCGAGGATTATAATCACGGCAAAAAATCAAAAATGGGCAAAGATTGCAGCCCAGGTAACTACTGGATATGCAACCTCCACGATTCATTGTGATAGCGAAGCAGCTATTGATGTGTTCTTACCTCCAGATAAGACACCCGATAATCGTCCCGGATTTGCAGTGATGTTCTTCGTGGGAGATAAGAAAAAAATAGGTAATGTCGTAATGAATCGATTAGGGCAGTGTGTTCTCACGTGTCCGACCACTTCATGTTTTGATGGATTGAATGGTTCGCTGGATCCTTCAGTGGAATTTGAGATAAAAATTGGGGATAATTTGCGATATTTCGGTGATCGTTTCGAGGAAAAAATAGAAGGAACCGCAAATTGGAAGATACCCGTGATGGACGGGGAATTTATCTGCCAAGGTGCTGCTAAGGTGGGAAAAGGGGTTGCTGGTGGAAATTTTTTGATTGTCGCTAAAGACCAAGAGAGTGGTTTGGCTGCTGCTGAAGCATCTATTGATGCAATCAAGGACATGGAAAATATAATTTCGCCATTTCCTGGTGGTGTTGTTCGCGCAGGTTCCAAGGTGGGTTCAAAATATAGTTTTCTTGGAGCCTCTACTAATGATGCCTATTGTCCTACCCTAAGAACGAAATCAGAAACATCAGTGCTCAGGGAAGGTGATAATTGCGTGTATGAAATCATTTTCGATGGAGCAACAGAGGAGGTTGTGAAAAAAGCAATGAAACTTGGGATTCAAGCAGCGGTTAAAGTACAAGGTGTAAATAGAATTACAGCAGGAAATTATAATGGCAAATTGGGTAAATTTCTTTATAAACTACATGAACTTGGTTTGGAATAGATATCGTTTATAGATATTTTTTAAAGGTAGTAAATAATAGCATAAAAAAGAAAAATAGCCCTATAATTTTCTTTTTATTTTTCTTTGAGGAGTAACTTTATCGTTTTCAGGTTTTTTTTCTTTTTGCTCAGTTTTTATGCCCTCTATTTTTTCATCAGAAAGTTCTGAAGGTTTAGAGAGGTTTCTTGCTTTATTTTTCTCAGAAATACCTTTCTCTTGAGACTGTATTTTCTTTTTAGGCACTAACTGTTCACCTTCAAGAATCCTTTTTTTAATCCAATAGTATCCCATTCCCCCACATACTAAGGCCCCAATGATTAACCCGATCACCAGAGCTATCCAGGGTAAAACAGCTGAGAGAAGATCTGGTATTATCGTTATTGCTTGAGGTGCTAATCCATAATCATCGGTGAGGCTAACGACTGCTCCATCCGAATCTTCAGCATATACATAGACATACCACGTTCCCGTGATCAATTCATAAGAACTGAAATATACTGTTTGATCGGAACTTACTATTCGCTCAATCATCTGATTATTGGGACCAATTAAAACGACAGTAATGCTCGCAATGGATCCCTCAACATCCGTAACGTTGAAGGAAAACGTTATGGAGTGACTATAGTAAATTTTAATTCCCTGAGTCAAGGAAAGTCCATTTATTTTATAGGAATGAATTATTGGAGGATTATTTCTGACTTCTAAAGGTGTAGTATGAGTGTATAGAGAAACACCCCCATCATTATCCTTGACCGTTAGTATTATCGAATAATTTCCTATTGGATTAGAATAAGCAACATGAAAATCTAATTGAAATGACCCATCTCCGTTATTTTCTAAGAGTCCTAAATGAATTATATCGTCAAGCGAATGTTCGAGATCCATTGAAATGTTAATAAATGCATAATTTGTCGTTTCTAAATCGGACGCATTTAGTTTTATCTGGCAATTGTTTTGACCTGAACGCAATATCGAATAAGAATCCAAGATTATGGTAGAGATAATTATTTCTGGATTTTTATTTTCCACCTTAAAATTAAAGTAAGATATCGTGAATATTTCATCAGAACTATTTATCAAATTCACGTGAACATAATAGTCTTTATTTAGATTAAATGAATTATTAATTGGAAATGAAATGTCACCGTGGTTATAGCCTGAAATGTTAAAGAGAGGCATGAAAGAATCATCACCTATAGAAACATTCCATGAATCCCAACTGTATAAAATTTTGCTATTATAGTCTGGCGTAAGGGTTGCAAAAAGTAATTCTCCTTTATAATATGTTGAATCGGGCAAGAACATCACCATGACATTTGGTTTAATGGTAAAATTTATGCATGTTGAGGGATCGTTTAGCACATACCTACTTACATTATATACTAAAAATGTGACATGTATGAAGCCCAACAATTGGGGGGTAGGACTCAGCGAGGTCGTGTAATTGAAGGAAAATTTATCATCACTTACTCTTGTCATGTTATAGACTTCGGTGTTTCCATAGAGGTCAGAAAGGTGAACTTCTGTATGATTTTCATGAGGATCATATTTTGAAACATTCACTTGAATGTTCACGGTCTCGAAATGTTGATAAATGCTTGATCTATTGATACTGATATCATCAAGTGACAAGGGTTCTCCAATGACAGCAGATTTAATGGTATTCATGTAATCCTGATTCGGAGATGTAATCGGATTTAATGGGATTAAATTAAATGATAAAATGAATAAACCGCTCGTTATTACAACAAAAATTAAACTAACATTGAGTAATGTTCTTTTTTTGATCATTTTTATCGTCTTCGCAATTGCTTGTTCTTTAGTTCTTTATTTTTATACAATAAAATGATAATTATCGGGATTGCAAATGGAATGATATAGCAGAAAAATAATGCAGCTATTGATAATTCTATGCCAAATTGGAAGATTCCGGAGTCAATAAGTTCATTATTACTATCTCTTAATTCATAATAGAAGGTTTTCACGCTGAATTCATAAGGATTTAAGGTGGAAAATATTCGTGCTTCAATTCGATTTCTCCCGGGAGCAAACTCATTTCGAATGACAATGCTATTAGGAATGCCAAATAGAGGATTTTGCTCAATAACTATTAAAGTATATCGTTCTGCCTGTCTACCATTATTATCAACAATCATTATCAAATGAGCATAATCCCATTGGGTAACTGTTGTTGGATAACTCGTTCTGACAGGTACTAATGGAGACATTATTTGAATAGGTAAAGATTCAGTATAATATATTGTCGAATTTTTTGACAAGGTCATATTTATTGAAACATTACCAGAACCAGATATATTAAAGTAATAGATCAATGGTCTTGATTCTTTAGCAGCTAAAGTTATTTCATCTCTAAAGAGCCCTTCTCCTGTATTGTTAAGCAAAGCAGCTCCTGAAAAGCTCACGTTAATTGATTGAGTATCATCAGGTAAAAAATTAATCAAATTAAATTTAACCAAAATTAAATCTTGATCGACGACCTTATTAGCATAAATAAGAGCAGTATAATCAAAGGAATCTCCAATCGTTATAGACACGTTAATTTCTAAGTATATGACGCTCCCGCTATAAAATTTAAAACTAATATAATCCAGACCTAACCTTGCATCAGTAATTGTTGTGAGGTTAAGAGACACGAAAGTATCATTGTGGTATAAATAGGAGAAAAACTCGACATCAGATAGGTATTGATTTATGATATTGTCTCCCTCCATTGAAACATCCAAGGTTACATTACCATCCCGAGTATTATTTACGGGAATCGTTATATTGAGTGTTGGACCTTGATAAAGAGTGGTTCCTAATCCCTCAATTGGTTTATTAACTAATCCAGAAATCACGTTAAACGTCATAATTGTAGTGCTGATGCAGAACTTTGATGAATTTGTCCATATCCGGACTTCATAACCATCTCCATAGGGTAAAGCATCTGTTATTGAATATATTAAGGTGTCATTTGAGTTCCCAGATTCTATATACCCATTTTCTTCATAAAAAAACGTGTCATTGTGATCGTAAAACAAGTAAGTAACATTTACATCAGATATGTAGGTAATGTTCATCATCTTAGACTGATAAACCATACTCGTTGTTATGTTCAGAGAATCTTGATTGAAAATATAATCTGGAACGATTTCGGTGGTGTTATATGATGCCACTAATAGAGGAGCGTTATAGATTTCTGTTGCTTTTAAATAAGAATCGATTAGATACATGTTAGAGTTAAGATTTTTATAATTATCCGCAACAGGAGAAAATCTATAATCATAGGCTTCAGTTGTATCATCGTAAAAACTTGTTTCAAAACTTTCATAAAGCTCAAAAGCCCTATCGTAATAAGTCATATTACCAGTAGCTTCAAACATTTGCAAACAAGCGGCCATCATTATCGCATTTTCTTTTAAAAGCGTATGAGTATTGGGTTGATTAATAGGTATTTGCCAATCAACACTTTCAGTTGAATAATAATATAAATCTGAGGCATCGTTCCATAATCCATTCTCCATTTTCTCAAAAACTAATATTGCATGATCTAAATAAGTAGTATCAT
>DXJM01000133.1 GCA_019057355.1 Promethearchaeota archaeon
AAAAGGATTTAAATAGAAATATGTCAAATAATTCTAGACCTCCTACGTGCTTTTCTTGCTCTAAGAATTATGAAGATTCAGTTGATCGTTTGAATTATTGTATATGCGACATTGCAATTTGTGATAACTGCATCAATTCAATAAAGAAAAACGAATCATCTTGGATCTGCCCTAATTGCAGAGCAGAAAATTCCCTTAAAGAAAGCAAGCTGATTCGGTATTAATGCAATATGGTATTATGAATTCTTTTTATTTACTAATTAATGATTATATATTAGTATATGAGTAATACTAATGAAAAGATGATTCATTATTATTGAAAGAAAAAACATTCGAGAGAGATTAGAGGGTGTAAAGAAAATTATACTGGTTACTGCAGGAACTGAATTACTTGCAAGAAGATCGGGTCCGTTTATAGTATTATTAAACAATTCGATCAAATTTTTTTTAACCTCAATTTGTTTGGTTTTAATAACGTGTTTTATTAATTTCTTATTAACAAGTTTTTACATATCAAATACTATAATCATATTGAAATTATCGCTCGGATTAACCTTTCTCGTGTTTCTGAGCATGATACCTTTTTTAGGGGTTTATTTTATAGTTATATTTCCGTTTTATACCATTGAATTAGTTGGATTCCTCTCTATACCCTTTGAGATCAATGTTTTAATCTCCTTTATATTGTTCTTTACATTAGCACTCATAGCATGCGTTTGGAATACCTATGGATTTATTATCGAGTTTAAAAGATATTTTTTTTGTTCCAAAAATAGAAGTTAACAGGATGTATTCTTAGGTTAATATAGTTATAGCAATTCTTGTTGGATTCATTTTATTTTTATTTTATGTTTGTTATACTTTTCTTCCGATGTATTATACAAGGACGACCATCTAAAGAATTATATATTTTCGATTTTTAGATAGATTAATTACACAAATATGAAAAAGATCATGTCAAAAGCTAATATTATTTCAAAAGTAATGGAAATTGAGAATTGTAATAGGGACGAGCTATTAAAAGCGATTTATAAACCAGGTATTTGGGAGAAAGTATCTCCAGTAAAAAAAATTGATGTAGAATTTATAGCACCTAACGTGTTTAAAAATGATATTATTGATGAAGTCAATATAGTAAAAATTCCAATTGAGATGAAAGGTGAATTAGTCATGGATGATAAAGGGGATGACCAAGATAAAGGAAGATTGATCGAAATTAATGTAAGAAACAATAAGGACGTTAAAGATTTGGAGGGTAGGGTTAGAATAAAGGAGATAGCGCCAAATAAAACAAAGATAGGTATTTTTATAGATCGATTTTCATTGAGCAGCGATTTCATGAACTTAATTGGCAAAAATGCAGCTGAATTGATTTTACGTACAAAAATAACCAGTTTATTAAATAATTTGCAAAAATATTGTAAAACTAACGAATTAAAAACACTCCTCTAACAATTCACTAAATACTCGTGGTTATTCTTCTCGATTAATACCTGAAAAAAAATAAATGGGATTGATTATTTTATTAAATATATATATTTCAACACCATCATGTTCAAAAATAGATGTAAATGTAGAGATCAAAATCTTAAATTGATTGAAAAAAATTATTATTTGAAAGATTAAAATGAATATCTGGATAATGGATAGCAATTCAGGAGTTACCCTTCTATATAATCCTTATAAAGAGTTCTCCGTAAATGAAGATTTGGTTTCTGGTTTATTAACAGCGTTAAACCAGTTCACGGTTGTTGAATTCAAACAAGGTATAGAATCAATCGAAATGGGCGGTCTAAGATGGATATATCTTTCGGATGAAACGTCTAATCTTTTATTTATTGCGGCAGATGATAAATCTGTTAGCTCTGATCTTATTAGCGCTCGCTTAAATGTAATCAAACATTCCTTCATAGAAGAATATGTAAAGAATGAAGAATATTGGAAATCTCATTGGTTTGGTAATATTGATACGTTCATACCTTTTAAAGATGTAATTAATGAATATTACGGACAATGGATTCAAGCCCAAGTTGTCAAAGATATTGCTGAATTTTTTGATATCTTAGGGATATTCCAACAAATATTGAATTTATTACAAAATGTAATTGAAAATCACTTGACACTGGTGAAAAAAGATAATATCTACAGAAAAATTGAAAAAATGTTTGAACATTACTTGAATAATCCCTATGTACAATCACAGGAAGAATTAAAGAAAATTAGTTTTAACCCAACTACTGGAGTGAATATTATCAACATAAATCCTACAAATTGTGACATGGTTGTTGTTGAAAAGCAAATCATTAATTTAATAAAAAGAATAGTTGAATTGATCAAGGAAAGTGTGGATCCTGTCTCTTTCATGGATTATTTAAAGCAAGAAAATGTATATAATTACATATTGAATAACTTTAAATTAATTAAGGAACTTGATCTTGATGTTTTTTTACTACAACTTTTAATCACGTGAAAACAATTCATTTAATTACTATTTCTCTAAAGCAATGAAATTTAGCATTGCAAGAAAGGTGAATTATTTTTTTAGAATCAAGTAAGTAAAAAAGGCATATATTTATTAGAAGTTATATATTAGGCTTTTTAAATAAAATTCGGGTCCTTTTCAAATAAAAATGAAAATCATTCCTTTACTTGTCATTCTATTCATTTTCTTGGGAGTTACATCATAAGCTAGATCTTTTCAAAATTGGATTTTGTAGCGGCAATAAATCTTCCTATTTTTTTTAATCCCAATGTTTGCTTGAAAGAATGTTCATTTATTGATATTTTTTCCATTTTTCACTTAAATTTGAATCATTTAATGTATTAATGAGATAATTAGTGAATTCTTCTCCAGTTGCTCCATTATTCCTTCCAGTTATAGAAATTTTTTTTTCAAAAGTAGTACAGATATCGAGCGCCATATCTAATTTTTTTGATAATTCAACCATTCCAATATGATGTAATAATAATGCTCCTGCTTTAATGATGCTAGAAGGATCAGCATATTTTACCCGTCCTTCTTTTACCATGCGAGGTGCAGAACCATGAATAGCTTCAAACATTGCATATTTCTTCCCTATATTTGCGCTCCCTGCAGTCCCAACCCCTCCTTGTATCTGAGCAGCTTCATCAGTCATGATATCTCCATAAAGATTTGGAGAAACAATTACTCTAAATTGAGCTTGTCGAGCAGGATCAATCAATTTTGCGGTCATAATATCGATATACCAATCATCCCATTCAATTTCAGTGTATTCTTTAGCAATCCTCTCGGCAGTTGCTAAAAATTTTCCGTCAGTGGTTTTTAAGACGTTAGCTTTTGTCACAACGGTGACTTTTTTTATATCGTTGTTTTTTGCATATTCGAAAGCCAAGCGAATAATGCGTTCCGATCCTTGAGAAGTTATAACTTTAAAATCCACTGAAAGATCATCAGTAACATTAATACCCTTGGAACCCAAGATATAAGCACCTTCAGTATTCTCTCGAAAGAACATCCAGTCAATCTTCTTTTCCAGAACTTTAACTGGACGGACATTTGCAAATAGATCTAATTCTCGACGCATTGAAACATTGGCACTCTCAATATTAGGCCATTTATCTCCTTTTCTTGGTGTAGTTGTTGGACCCTTTAATAAAACGTGACATTTCTTAATTTCTTCGAGCACGTCATCCGGAATGGCTTTCATCACTTTTGCTCTATTTTCGATTGTCAAGCCTTTTATATCTCTTAATTGAACTTTTCCACCATCTAGATGGGAGCGTAAGAGAAATTCCAATACCTTTTTCGCATGCACGGATATTTCCGGACCTATTCCATCCCCTTGGATTATTCCGATAATAATAGGGTGTATTTTAGAAAAATCAATCCAATCGTCCACATTTTTAAGCATGTCTACTCGATTTAATTGTTCTAGGAGTATTTTTTCGAAATGTGTCTTGGCTATTTCAATTTCTTCTCTCATACAAAAAACCAATTTATTTATACCTGAACTGAAAATATAACTAGTGATACACTTACTCGATTAAATTATTTTCCCTTTTATAATATATAAAGAAGTTGTCTTAATATTAGCAAAAAAGGTTATTAATTTTTAAAACCAATTAATAGGAACATTTAAAAAAATTAAAGTATCTCCTTTTCCTTTTTGTTTTTCTCAGAGTGATCAGAGAAGGCAAAAAAGAAAATTAAAGATTGGTAAGATAATTATCAATCGCCCCAGCAGCTTTTTTTCCAGCCCCCATCGCAGATATGACAGTTGCACTTCCAGTAACTATATCTCCTCCAGCAAATACGCCCTCGATGCTTGTTTGCCCATTTTCATCCGTTTCAATATATCCTCGTTTATTGAGTTTTAACTCGGGTATAGATCTTGTTAAAATGGGATTTGCATTTGCTCCTATTGCCAAAATTATGGTATCTGTTTCGATAATATGTTCCGAATTTGGTATTGGTAGAGGACGCCTTCGTCCGGAGGCATCAGGTTCCCCAAGTTCCATTGACACAACTTCCATCTCCTTGACATTATCGTTTTCATCACCGATAAACCTGATTGGGTCGGTTAGAAATCGAAAATCAATACCTTCTTCCTTTCCATGATGATATTCTTCCTTTCTAGCAGGCATTTCTGCTTCAGATCTTCTATAGACCATGATTACTTTTTCAGCACCTAATCTGAGAGCTGTTCTTGCAGAATCCATCGCAACATTACCCCCACCTACCACGGTGACGACCTTACCAACTCTAATTGGGGTATCATATTCAGGAAATCTGTATGCTTTCATTAAATTTGATCGTGTAAGGAATTCATTGGCAGTTAAGACCCCATTCAGGTTAAGTCCAGGTACTTGGATGAATATTGGAAGTCCAGCACCAACTCCTATAAAAAAGGCTTTAAATCTCATTTCTCTCAGATCATCGATACTCAAGGTTTTTCCAATAATAGAATTGTAATGAATTTTGACATTAATCATTTTTAATGTTTCAATTTCAGATTTTACGATTTCTTTTGGTAACCGAAATTCAGGAATTCCGTAGACTAACACGCCTCCCCCTTCATGAAAAGCTTCAAAAATAGTCACATCATATCCTTTCATTGCAAGCTCCCCCGCGCATGTCAACCCCGCTGGACCAGAACCGATAATTGCGACTTTTTTATTATTGGTCGGTTTGCAATCAGGACATTCTTTTAGCTGATTTTTACGTTCCCAGTCTGCAATGTATCTTTCTAGATATCCTATAGAAATAGGTTCTCCAAGCGAATTTAAAAGGCAGGAATTCTCACATTGAAGTTCCTGGGGGCAAACTCTACCACATATAGCAGGTAACAGATTATAGGTTTTTATATGATGAATTGCATCGAAGTTTTTCTTTAGTTTAATTCTTTTGATAAAGCCTGGGATGTCAATATTTACAGGGCATCCTGTAACGCATAAAGGACGTCCGCATTGCAAGCATCTTAGGCTTTCTTTAAAAGCCAAATCTTCAGTTAATCCGAAAGGAACTTCGTCAAAGTTTTTAATGCGTTTTTTTGGTTCCTGTTCGATCATTTTCGGTCTTCGATTGTCTTTATAGGTTTTTTGTTTTGATTTTGCAATGTTAGAAAGGGTTATGAAGCTCTTCTCTTCCTCGTTAATTTTTTTCTTATCAATCAAATTTCGTTTCAAAGCTCTTTCAAACAAGTCCGCACCTTTTTGTGTCCTTATAATGACCGTGGACCAGCCAGATTCAGAACCAATTGAACCAATTGAAATATCTGCTTGTTCAGCAGTCAAATCATCGCAGAAGAAGCATCCCAATCTTCCATATTTTTTTATCCTTTTTAGAGGGATGTCAACAGAAGTTCCATCCTCATTGTAAAGATAAAAGCGGCCCTTATCAATATCCATTTTCTTTACATGTGCGGGGGATCTATCGAACTCGTTATGTAAAAGTTCAAGTATGCTATTGTAATCAAAGGATTCCATGCAAAATAATCCAATTTTAAACGAAATATTTTCATAAAAGGGCTTATTTAATGGATAAAAAGACATTTTTTTAAGGGCTTCCATCATGCAAGGCGTGCCTACAACAGCAATTTTGTTGAATTTTTTAGATTGACTTAAGATTTTTAACGATGGAGTATTACTATACTTTGTTCCGGATGTTTTTAATAATTCAATTTCATTCCTGACAAACATTGGGAGTGGGCAGTGTGGATTTTCAGATTCACCTACCGCTAAAGTAGCATCAATTAAACCTTCTTGAAAAGCTGTTTTTAAAAGAGTTGTTACTATTCCCCCATCTTGAGCAACCTGTTTTATCTGGGTATCTTGAGTCTGAGCACTATATATTTCCATGTAATTATTCACTGATTCAGAATGCTTAATAGTTGTATTAATTCCCTCGTTAGAATGTTTAATTACACGTGGAAAAAAAGATCGAGGACAACCTGCAAAACAAAGTCCACAATTAATACATATTTCCTCATTTAGTTCAAATGTTCCTTCTATATAAGTAATGGCATTTACAGGACAGATAGAAACACACAGTCCACATCCGCAACATAGATTAGTATCTCTGATGATTGAAACATTAGGAAATGTGTCTTTTTTTAGACTTTCATCGATAATATTTTGAAAAAATCGTGAAGTCTCTCCCATAAACTTTAATGATCCTAATTCTTTCAAGTATTCGATGTTGCATTGCATTGCTTGTTCCGAAATCCCTGACTTTTCACCAAGTTTTTTAGCGTCTATGGAATTCATTTCTTTAATGTTTTCTAAGATATTTATCCTAATATTTTCTGCATTTTTCAGGTTAATAATGAACTCATCATATTCCGTCTTATCATACTTTCCTGCTTCTAAGATTTTATCTTTATTATCATCGAAAATTTTTAATAATATTGAATGACCGCTCATTTTATTGTACCTCTTTTTTTTGAGAATATCCATGTTCTTGACAGTAACATCTCATGCTTTCTTCTTCTTGGTCCTTAAACCTACCTGATCTTTTTAGGAGGTTGTCAAAATCAACAGAATGTCCATCTACGTCAGGACCATCGACACATGCAAAATATATTTCACCGTCCAATGTTGAAAATCGACAACCACCACACATTCCAGTTCCATCTATCATGATTGTATTTAAAGAAACCCACGTTTTCACTTTCGGTAAATCTCCAGAACCATTGGTCGTAAGTGTTACAAATTTCATCATTATTAGTGGACCTATAGCAATAACATGGTCAATGGTTTCTCTTTTTATGATTTCTTTCAATGGGTCAGTAACAACTCCCTTTCTTCCCTCAGATCCATCATCAGTGCATACAATGAATTCATCACTAACAGTAGCCATTTTTTCTTTCCAAAACAACAAATCCTTGTTTCTTGCACCTATTATGGTGATTATCTTATTACCCGCTTCTTTTAATTCCTTTGCTTGTGGATAACATGGTGCTATCCCAACACCTCCTCCAACGATGATAATGGGATTCTCATATCTTTTCACGTGTATTTCATTACCTAAGGGTCCAACAACATCTAAAAGCTCATTTCCTTCATTTAGATCGGATAATAATTTAGTGCTTTTTCCTACTATTTGAAAGACAATGGTTATTGTGCCCTTATTACGGTCATAATCAGCAACAGTTAGAGGAATGCGCTCACCTTTCTCATTTATTCGTATTAATATGAAATTTCCCGCACGTGCTTTTTTAGCTATTAATGGAACTTCTAATTCCATTTCCACCAACATATTGCTACTTCCTAAATCCTTTTTTTTTAAAATCTTATAGGGCATTTTTAGAACATTAAAGTAGTACTCATTTTTGATTAAAAACATGAAATAAAATAATTATTTTGCTGTTTTTTTTTCTAAGTGATTCCATTAAAAACTAATAGAATTCTAAGATTCATTTTGCGTGTTTCTTATCTTATTTTATTTCTTGGTTAGGAACAAATGGTTAGAAAATTGGTGAATTGTAAAAAATCCAATGAGAAAAATGAATAGGTTCATAATTGCTATTTAGAAATCGACAATTTCCTTTCGAATAAAAATAAATTATTAATTAACTTTAAAACAACATCAATTATTTTATTAATTAATAGCTATGTATTATTTATAGGTAGGTTCCATTTGGACACGATTGTTGTATTAGATTTTGGAGGACAATATTGCCATTTAATTGCTCGCAGAATACGGGATTTAGGAGTATATTCAGAAACATTACCTTTTGATGTAAGCGTGGATAAATTAAGAATGAGGGACTTAAAAGGAATAATCCTTTCTGGAGGTCCAAATAGCGTCTATGATGCAGAAAGTCCAAAATTATCAAAAAACTTTTTTGAATTTATTAACCAAGAAACTATACCAATTTTGGGCATTTGCTATGGACATCATTTAATCGCAAGTCAAATAGGCGGATCTATAGAACCACATGAACATAAAGAATATGGAAAGACAGAACTAAATATCATAAAACCTAATCTTCTATTTGATCATCTTGAAATGAATGAAATTGTATGGATGTCTCATGGAGATCAAATAAAAATACTTCCCGATGGTTTTGAAATATTGGCAGAAACAAAAAATTGCCCTATTGCAGCTTACGGGAGCGAAAAGAAGAAAATTTATGGAGTTCAATTCCATCCAGAAGTCGGACATACAGTCAAGGGGAATGAAATATTAGATAATTTCATAACAAAAATAGCACATGCTAAAAAAGAATGGATATTGGAAGATTGGATCGCCCATTCTGTTGAAAATATTAAAAAAGAAATTGGTTCACGCGACAAGGTCATCCTGGGTTTAAGCGGTGGCGTCGATTCTTCTGTTACAGCCTTATTGCTTCACAAAGCAATTGGCGATAGATTGCATTGTATTTTTGTAAATAATGGGCTCTTAAGAAAATTTGAAGAAATTCAGGTTCAAGAAACGTTTCGAAACCGGTTGAAATTTAAAAACTTTCATTATATC
>DXJM01000010.1 GCA_019057355.1 Promethearchaeota archaeon
ATAATATAAATAAGTACTTGTTAAATAGAACTCTTTAAAAATTGAAATAAGAAAAATCGTGCGCATTTTAAAAATCAAAGTCCCATCAAAAACAATTCTTGATTTTGGATTACCCAATTACTTCGATGTAGTAGAATATATAGAGGTTCTTCAAATATTTGAATATGATAGCAATAATTTCTTTGCAATGAATAAAATAATATTTAAAAAAGGGAAAATCGAAGAAATTGATAAATTACTCCGGGAACTTTTTTTTGCGAAATCTTACCAGATTCTTGAGAAAAAATCGAACGAAATTCTCTGCATTATGAAACAGAGGAATAATTCAGGTTTCTGGCCCACTTTTCTTTCAAAATCTTTTGCTTTGATACCGCCCATCGTCTTTGATCGAGACAGCATCGTATTTGGTGTAATTTCGAAGGATGAGAACCTACTAAACACAGTTTTAGACCAAATGAAGATATTCAAATCAATGGAACTACTGTCAGTAGTAAATGTAGATGAAAAAATCGCGAATTCAATGAATATGATGCCAAACCTCACGAACAGACAGAAAGAAATTATGTTTTTCGCCACACGAAATGGATATTTCAAAATCCCTAAGAAAATCGCCACAAAAAGGATTGCAGAGCATTTTCAAGTTAGCCCATCAGCAATTTTAAACCATATTCAGAAAGCAGAAAAAAAGACTATGGAGTATTTCTTTGGATGATTTAAATAAAAACCTAATTTTAATAAAAATGTCATTTGAAATACTATAAGTAATTTTCAATTCAAATAACACTAAATTCATCTAATTGAAAAATACTCAAATATTCGATAATTATTAATGTATAAAATGAAATTAGTGAGAAAAAAGCTGATAGCATGAATAATGAAACTTGATTTTAAAGTATAGAAAACAAGGTTAATGTTTAGAAGAACTGATCAAGAAAATAAAAATAAAAAGCATGGTTTAATGATTTGGGTTTTTTTCAAAGAATTCCTTGAACATTTTACCATTATAAGCATACTCTCTAGATGTCAACTTTCCTTGAGCTTTTGTAAATGCATTTTCTTTTTTTATAGAAGCGGGAACTCCTACCGCAAGGCTCATGGGAGGTATTTCCTTGTTTACCAGGACAGCTCCCGCTCCCAATAATGATCCTTTTCCTAACTTGGAATTGTGCAAAACATTTGCTCCAATACCAACTAGGGCACCATCTTCTATAATGCAAGGGCCATGGATCATGGCGTGATGTCCTATAATACAATCTGATCCGATTATTGCAGATTTTCCCATCTCAATATGAATGGTTACATGTTCTTGAATGCTGGTATTTTTACCAACATGGATGAACCCCCAATCTCCCCGAAGCACAACCCCGAACCAGATATTTACACTTTCTTCAATAATCACATCTCCAATAATGGTTGCATTTGGGGCAATGAATGCCGATTCGTGAATTTGGGGTTCCTTTCCTGTCCTTGGACTTGGTATTATTATTGGCATGATATTTTCACTCTATTTTAAAATATTTTCTCTAAAGTAATGAAAATCTATAATTTGATAAATTTAGGATAGTTCTTAAAATTCTCAGTTTAAATTGTTAAATTTTAGAAAGAAATAAAAAAAAAATTTTTATTTAATTATTCAGAATTTTCGCATCCTTTAGAATTTCTCTGTGATCAAAAGCTAATTCTATTTTTTTTACTTTTTCTTTAGAGAACAGTAAGGTTTTTTGGGAATCCGCCCCATTCTTCATTTGAGACAGGTCACCAATTATTTTACATTTAAAAGCCGTGGAATATATTATACCGCGAGGATCTCTTCCTTTTTCGTCATAAACTCCGATTTTACCGATTATTTTAACATTCAAATTAGTTTCTTCCTTTACCTCTCTGATCAATGCTTGTTCGGGAGTTTCACCTTTTTCAATAAATCCTCCTGGCAATGCATAATAATCCTTAAATGGAGGATATTTCCTTTGAATCAATACAATATTACCGGAATCATCTTCTATCACGGCATCTACGGTCTTTCCGATTTTTACTTTTCTCGATTGGAACTTTAAGCGGATATTAACAAGTATCGTGGTAATTAAAATACCCATAATGACTAGGGCAACTATCATATTCATCAATATTGCACCAAAATCTCCCTCTCCAATCATGAATGCAATCATGATTAATCCTACTAAATCTCCCAAAATTCCTGCTCCAAATAACAAATTCAATAAATTTAAACCCTTTTCCGTCCTTTCTTGATTCTCTTGACTTTTTTTAGTATACAGATGTTCCATTGAATCATATATAATCGCAAATTTATCATTTACCCTACCAACGACGTTTTTCAAATCAAATTCATTGATTAAATGCGTTAAAACGGATGTATAATGTTGTCTCCTATTGTAATCCAATTCATTGTAAATAATACTCAATTCTGTCTGTATCAATCCTCTTAAAAGTCTTAAATTCTTTATTTTTGCTTCAATATCTTCCAAATTCATAAAAACTTCTGACGATGTTTTTAAAAACAAGTTATCAAGCGATTCATTTATCAATCTAAACGCAAATAAAACAGCTCTAATGGTAGGTGTTGGAGCGAGAACAAATTTTTTCATGTAGGAGTCAAAAAATTGCACATAATTCTCTTCAGCCATGTAGATAAAAGCAGAGTTTCTTCGTATAAAATGTAACTCGGATAGACGATTTGATAAATTATTTTCAATACGCTTATCATATAAAGTCACTGAATAATCCTCCCATTGTCCTGAATAAATTTCTGTCCAATAAGATATGATTTTTTTATATTTTTCAATATTTTCAGGATTCCAGTTAATTTTTGCAGGTTTCGTCTTGTTCGATGTTACAAAGACATAAATGGGACTCTCGAGATCGAGTAAAATGCCTGTATTTTCATCTTTTTTAGAAAATTTTTTCAATTCATTAAGGATGATGTAAGGTATTTGTTGTAGTAACATAGGACGTATGGTTTCTTTTTTCTCGGGCTGATTTTTAAAATATTCAACGTCAAACTGGAAATAGCCCAGGGTATCATACCCCTTGTCATTATTTTCATCCCAATAAGGAAAATCGTCTATATAAGCTACCCATTTACACGTGAGAGAGATATTACCTGCAAGTTCGAGAATATTATCTTTTAATTCTTTTTTAAATATGTCTTTATCTTCTAAAGAACCAAGCTTATCTAGGATAAAGGTCTCGATTTCTTTACTTTTTTCATTTCCATTAACAGGTTTTTGTTTTTTCTCACCATCTTTCTTGGAAGTCTTTAAAAAAGCACTTATAAACCAGAATTCTTGGAAATATACAAATTCTAATTTCTCGGTCATTTTTTTTTCATACCTTGTGATAGGTTGTCCATCAAATATAATAATAAATATAAAAAGAGTTTAAGAATTTAATTTTTCATATAATTAGATCATTGAAAATTGGTTTAAATTTTGGTAAATACAGAATTTATTAATGAATTGGAACAAAAATATTCGAACCTTTCACGAAATATTAACGAAGAGTTTATAAATATTCATCCAATTCAAAGAGGAGGGATTTTAACACCAGAAGCATTTAAAGCATTAATTGCATATGGAGATGGTTATAGTTTGTGTGATAATTGCCTTAAAGGACGAATAGATATGATTGAAAATCCTCCTGTTGTTGAATTTTTGAATGACCTAACAAAATTTTTTAATATCGAAAAGTTTCTACTAACGGGTGCTGCAAGAGAGTCAAAAAAGGTCGTGATGAGTGCTCTTTCTAAGAAATTTCCAAAAAGAAGGACGGTTATTGTTGATAGTACAGCACATTATACTACCTATTTAGCAATAGAAGTGAACAATCTCAAGGTCAAGGAAGTGCCTAATTCGGGATTTCCTGAATTTAAGATTGATCCAACAGATTATGAAACTGTAATAAATAAAATAATCGAAGAAGAAGGTGAAATCCCTTTATTGGTCGTTTTAACCCATGTTGATTATAAATATGGCAATTATAATGACCCAAGACAAGTAGGAGAAACTTGTAAAAAATATGATATACCGTTTCTTCTAAATGCTGCTTATTCTGGTGGAATAATCCCCATAGATTGTAATGAATTTAATGTTGATTTCATTGCTTGTAGTGGTCATAAATCAATGGCTGCTTCAGGACCTATAGGTTTGTTAGGATTTAAAGCCAAATACTCTGAGGAAGTGATGGAAATGTCAAAAATATCAGGAAATCTCACCTCTAAATCATTTCCAAATAAAATGTGCTCGTTTATGGGATGTCCGCCAGTCTATGGGGCACCCTTGGTTACTCTAATGGCTAGCTTTCCATCAGTAGTAAAACGAACTCAAGAGAGTCGAGTTCAAGAAGAATCAAATAAAATAAACTACGTTATAGATCATATAAAAAAATATAAAGGCATTAAAATTTTAGGAACACTACCAAAAATTCATCCCTTAACTTCGATAAAAACCGAAATTTTCGAAAAAATAGCGAAGAATCACCCTAGGAGGGGTTTCTTTTTAAGGGATGAATTTAAAGAAAGAGGGATCATTGGAATGGCTCCAGGAATATCAAAAGAAATGAAATTCAGCACTTATGGTCTGACTTGGGATCAAGTAAAATATTTTACAAAAGTGTTTTTAGATATAATAAAAAAATACGATAATACTTAGGTTAATATCCATTCTATAGGAACCTTTTTTATCAAAGTTCAAGCTTAGTTTTATGAAAGTAATGGAACCATTAGTTTTAAAGTGCCGTACTCATTTTTGTCCATTACCACAAATTGTATGATTATACTTTGATTTTGATCTCATACAAAAGGTTTATATATACAAAATC
>DXJM01000134.1 GCA_019057355.1 Promethearchaeota archaeon
ATACTATCTTCCTTTTCCTTTAATATTTTATTAAATGAGACGAGGAATGAACATATTATTTTTGTCGGTCGTGATTAAGTACTGATCATTCATAAAAAAAATGTTTTATAGGAGAATTTCTTCTAAGATTATTAACTCAAAAATATGAGTTATAACTGATAAAAAAATAAGGTATATTATTTTATGGCAAGGAAACGAAAAAGTGATGATATTACACCTTCTACCCCCTCCAAGACAATGGGATGGGACGATGAAGAGAAGGATGAAGCATTACAAGCAGAACATCTCAAGAGCATAGATATGGATGAAGGATACGTGGAACTAATAGATAGAGACACCTCCACGCCATATATTGAAACTTATGATGCTAAAACGGGAGAAGTGGAAGGGAAAATATTGTTAAAAAATGGAAATAAACGGGGAAAATTAGCCTTAGTTAAAATAATAGAACAAGTAGATGTCAAGCAAGATCATGAAGCTAATATCGATAATATTGGTTTCTCAGGTAAATTAAACGTGGAAAATCCCAGTAAAGTAGATAGAATATGGGACATAGATATTCATCTTAAAAATATCGGTGAAACAGACTTAAAATCAGACCATATAAAAATAAGGGAATTAGGAACGGATGAGGATAATAATATAGATTCTAGACCTTTTAAGATCACTGGTGAAGCCAAAAACCTTCTTCTGGTAAAAGAATACATTAATACCTTGTCCAATGCTGAAGATATATTGAATACACGCGATATTGAGGCAGATCTTTTAAAAATAGAGGGTCATTCCACGAGTACCTCATCTATTGAAAAGGATGATGATGAAGAAGAATATGAAGGTGGTATTGATACTTTAGAATCATATGGGATCTCTATTGATAAAGAGAATACTGTGACTTATGCAATTGCAATGCATAGCCTGTTTGAAAAACCCATAAAAAACGTAAAAGTTACTAAAACTGTTCCTGGTGAATTTTCCAAAGTAACGATCAAGAATACGACAGCAGGAAGAGCAGAACGATCTGGTGGTGAAGTGGTTTGGACAATCGATAAAATGAACTCCAAAACTACGGAATTATTGACATTTACCGCTAGTATTACCGCAAAAACCATAGAATCAATTAAAACTGGAGAAATTAAAGTAATATATGAAGCAGCTTCATCATTTTCAGGTGGTTTAGATATTGATAAATTCGATGCTTATACTCACAATCGATTTTTTGTAGACATTATGGAACGAGATGAGGAGCCTGAAGTATGGGATTGCAAGTTGATTTTTGAAAATAGTTCTGAATTTATCGTGGAGCTTCTCAATGCAGATGTATATTGTCCCGTTGATAAATCAAAAAAACTTGTTGACATCGATCCTAATGACGTCCCTCGTTTACCTTCAGGAGCACAATTTCATTCAAAACCTTGGATGATCGAGTCGGAAGATTATCCAACCTTCAGGAAGCTGTTGGAATTCAGGGTACTGCCAAATTTCATGACAATTGTAAATGGAAGCATCGCTATTACAGATGTTGAACTCTCAATCGCAAGTATCACGAGTGATGTGATATACAGTCTTTCTGAGTTAGAATCGGGCGCCAAACGAGAAGGATTAGAAGATCTTCTTCACGTGCCAACCTTCAAGGAAACTAATGTTTATGCTTCAGTTAAAATCGAGAATAACGGTTCAGCTCCTTTAAATGAAGTTTCAGTCAAACATCAATATTATTCAGAAGAGTATAAACCTCCAACATCTGACGAGCTTACATTCTATTTAGACGGAAATGAAGTAGAATTAGACGTGAGTGCCGTGGATGTCGTGAGTGATGTCCTCACTATAGCATTAAAAGATCTAAAAGACAGCGGAACGGGAATGATAAAACCGAAATCTACCTTGGAAGTAATTTATCCAATTCATTGCGTGAAACCAAGTAAAGATGCAAGATTCGAAACTGAAGTAATATGTCTTGCTAATACTTATCCTTTAAGTAATGAATTAGAATCCCGACCCGATGTTCCAGTGATAGAAGCCGTCCATCTACGTCGTAAATTCCGTATTGGTAAGGAAGTCATGGCTATTGGTTCATTAGGTGAATACGAAATTATATTATCGATAGAAAATATCGGAGAAATGACATTGCAAAACCTTGTTTTACTTGATAAGGTTCCTGACAGTTTTGAATATGGATCGTACAGCACTGAACCAGAAATTACTGATGAAGTAGGTGAAGATACACTCAAATGGACTATAGAAGAACTTGCTGAAGGTGAAAAGATAGAGATTACATATAAAATCACAGGTACAGGCGATTATAATCCAAGTGAAGCCCAATTATCCTATTAAAGCTAATTTTTAATCTTTTTTTTTTATTTGTTATTCTACCAATCTATTATCTAATTGATTTAAATAAGTAGAGATTTTTGATCTTTATAATGATAAATAAAAATATCTCTCAATAGTCCTTAAAAAGCACAATGAAATGACATTAAGAAAGAGATTTCATCAAGATTGGATACATAAATGTCCGGATCCCATTTTAACATGTACTATTTTAAAATGTAAGAATGAATTTTTTATTGTTTTTGGAGGACATGATAAAAAACTCTATTTAATGGACACGAATAGAACCATTTTAGATGAAATCCTTTTTGATGGGTGGTGTAGGTGCATTTATGCAAAGGATATTGACGGTGATGGTTGCGATGAGCTATTAGTCGGATCTGGAGATGGAAGCTGTCTTGTTTTAAAACTTGATAGAGATAGTAAAAAATTAATGAACATAAAGCATTACAAGGCTCCCGATAAGATTAATTGCTGCGTTGCAGCGGATTTATATGGAAAGGGCAACATTAATTTAATTTATGGGGGTGAACATAATACACTCACTATTTTTAATAGCTTGTATTCAAAAGTTCCAGACACGATTCTCTATTTTGATTCTTGGGTTGTATCCATGGCATTAGGATTTTTCCAACTACCCGAAGTCTCTCAACAAATTCTTGGATTAATCACTGGAACCAAAAATAGTCATGTTTATTTCATTGCTTTTATTGATAACGAGCCATCGATACTATGGCAAAAAAATCTTTATTCTACGATCAATGATATTAAAATTGGTGATGTCTCGAATAATGGGTACCATGAGATAATAACTTGTACAAATGACTCATATGTAAAAATTTTAAATAGTACTGGTGAGAAATTATCTTTCATCTTCATAGAAGAAAGTCGACCTGTCTCTCTTTTAATTGAGGATATTGATGGAGATGATGCAAATGAAATAATAGTGGGATGCGCAGATGGGTCATTAAAAGTTTATGAAAATATTGAGTTAAATTCATTGGATTTTAAGCTTAAATGGAAAACTAAGCTCCGTACATCTATTAAAACAATATATTCTTTAAAGATGCCTGGAGATGAGCGTAATTCCATTCTTTTCGGGGGATATGATAGAACAATCAGAAAGATAGATGATTTTGAATGGGGCCATAAACCTAAACTTAATATTCCAAAAAGGAAATTTCCAGAGGACGTATCAATTCAAAAAAATGGCATTCAAATTCAACAATATTCAAAAATCCCCATGAATATTAGAGAATATATTGTTAAATTCATGAAACAACAAAAGGTTATTAGCTCTTTAGCACTATTGGAGGAAAACTTAAAAAAAAAAGGATATTGCAATTTAGAAATTGAAAAAGAAATCAAATCTCTAAAGAAAGCTAATGCTCTCAAGTATGAATTACCCAATCATCCCCTATGGATGCTTGAAGAAGAAAATATGATCTCACAAGAAGTACCAATATCACCCGAAGAATCAATCGAAAATGACTACATTATAAACGATAATGATTTCAAAGTGGGTGAAGAAAACGGTATTAATGGAGAAACTGGAGAAGTTCAAACGCCCGAAGAGATTTCCCGTCTAACAGATATTATAATCAAATACTTGGAAAATAAAAAATTCGTCAATTCTAAGACAGATTTTATAAAGGATATAGTACGAGAAGGTTTTTCTGAAGTTGAGGTGGAGCAAAAAATAAACTCAATGCAGGAAAATGGCTTGATAAAATATTCCCGCTCCGTCCCTCGTGGATGGAGTTTAGTATCTTAATTGGTTAACTTAATTTTATTTAAGTTAAAAAATTTAATTATTTCTCCTTGAAATTCTTGAAATTGGTTAATTTCACAAAAATCTCGTCCATTATATCTCTGTATGAATAGTTCTAGAAGAGGATGGATTCTTTCCATGAAAGTATTTACAATTTTATCTACTTTTTTCTGTTTAGATTTTTCTAGTAATCCATATAATATCACGGGTTCAATATTGATGCTGTCTATGCTTTTAACCCGACTTACCTTAAATATAAAAAGTGTTTCTCCCGATTCTAGATATTCTAACGAGGTATTTGTGAAAGCTGACTCCGCAAAAGAACTAATAGCTGAAATGAATGCACCTCTTAAATCCTTCTCATTTCCAGTGATTGTTCCTTTTGATTGATCGTGCATTTTTTTAAAGCTATAATTAACAATTACAAACCCTCTGAAGACGATACCTACCTCATAGAGCCATTTAAGCATTTTTTTTCCTCTAAGTTCAAATGATTTTTGATTAAATTAATTAAGATTATTAAAGTTGAGTCTTATCCTTCCTTATTTAGATTTTGATTTAATTCATTTAGTGTAATAAGTTCCTAGTTTCAATCACATTATTTATATGTATGTGGTAAGATAGTGAAGTTATCGCTTAAATAGATTCATTCGTATCTGAGACTCAAACCA
>DXJM01000011.1 GCA_019057355.1 Promethearchaeota archaeon
AAAAAATAGTTATATAAATTTATAAAATTAATGGATATTGATAATACTTTAACACAATTTAATATACTAGTTTTTATACAATATATATAAAAAAAGGAAAAGGAGAATATGTCATGTCAACGAAAATTGAAAACGTAATTGCGCTTTTTACCAAATTTTTAGATACCTCTCTGATGAAAGTTAAAAAGTCAAAAACTATTGAAGACATTTTAAAGTTACCCATCTCTTCATTTTCGTTTATAAATAAAAATGAAATAAAAATTATTGGAGATCTATTTGAAGTTTTTGATATAAGTGAAGCTACTAAGTTAAACAAAGAAAATCCCTTTGAAAAATTATTAACTATCGAAGAAACTCAAGATCCCATTAAAGATACTCAAATGAGAGATCAATTAGAACAAAAAATTCAAGAACTTAAAGAAAAATTCCCAAATCTGGAAAAAAATCTAAAAAAAATGGCAACCATAAGTTCAATAATAAATTCAATGACAACAATTCCAGAAGCGGTTACTAAATGCCAACAAAAAGTAGTAGTCATAGGATTAGATAATGCTGGAAAGACCGCAATTCTAACAAAATTCGGGGGGAAGTTAGGAATTAATGACTTAGCCAAGTTAAAACCAACCAAAGGGATTAATCGTCAACAATTTAAATCAGATGATTTGGAACTAGTAATTTGGGATTTTGGTGGGCAACAACAATATCGTGCGAAATATTTAGAGACTCCCGAACAACATTTTCTCCAAATTAACTTGCTAATTTATGTTATAGATATCCAAGATCCTGATAGATTTGAACATTCAATAGAATATTTCAATAGCATTCTTGATACGCTCTACTTTCTAGAAGAAAAGCCCCATATTATGATTTACATCCATAAATATGATCCTGATCTCAAGAATGATCCTGAGATTTTACTGAATATTGAACTACTAAAAGATAAACTTACAGAAGTCATTCAAAAAGAACATTTTGACTTTCAATACGAGATATATTTGACTTCAATATTCTCTTTAATATCCACAGAACCAAGATTTTCAAAATATATCAAAGACATAATGAGTTCTAGCATATCCCTTTCAGATCCCGTGCTGAAAAAGGTAGATGGCTTAGGCAAAATCCTTGAAGAAACTATGAATGCTATCATAAGATTATCAGAGAGTACTTCATTACAAATAAGGGAATTAGATCATCGTCTAAAAGCAATAGAAAGCGGAGCCCTTCAAGTTGGACAAGCTAACCATCCAGGAACCCCCATAGGCGTGAACTCTCCAATAGAACAACCGTTTATCACTAGGGAGGACAATATGAGATCTAATGTCTTGGATGAGTTAAAACTTTTGTTTAAAAAACAAAAGAGATTAGAACTTTAGCATTTTATTTTTTTTATTGCTCCTTTCTTAAATATTTTATTATAACCGGTAATAATATTAATCCAAAAATTAAAATACATGCCAAGACATACCAAATATTTTCCAACATTGGATTTAAGCGTCTATAATGAATTTCAAATAAAATTAATGGTTCAATATTTTTTAAAATTAATACCGATAAAGGGCCTAAAAATGTAATGGTTATAATTGCTCCTATAATACCTAAAATAAATCCTGCAATGACATCACTGGGATAATGAACTCCTAATTTTATCCTAGAAAATCCAATATGTACTGAAAAAATAGTTAATAGAACGAGAAACAAAGGAGAATCTCCCAAATATGCAAGAATGATAGCTTGAGAAACTCCATTATAAGCATGCCATGACGGAAAACTTCTTGAATGTGGTCTGGGCTCAAAAATAACGATCCCATTTAGAGATTCAAAAGGTCTTTTTCGATTTATTGCAGTTTTTATGAACATATTCATCCATATCCCATTTATAAAAGTTATTCCTATATATCCTGATAAATAAGGGTCGTACCATAGAAATATAAAAAATGCCGTCAAAAACATCCATACGGTGCTCCGCCCAAAAAATGAGACCGTTTTTAGGAAATATTGAAAGTATTTATTTCCAAACTTATTATATTTGAGGATTATTCTCTTATCCCATTGGTCTATATAATCTATATAAGGATTATTGCTATATTTCTTCATAAATAGGGCGGTTAGAATGTTTCCATTAGTTTTTGAATGTAAATATCAATGTTATCAAGTAATTTTTCTACTTTAGAATCATTTCCGATGATAAGAACCAAAAAAGCTTTTTTTCGACATCCTAATATGATTAGACTAATGTCATCTACTTCAGTAATTATTTTATTCACCCTATTTTCAGATATCGTATTCATGAGATCTTCTGCACTATCAATAACCGATGCGGTCATGGCTGTAAATATTCCATTATCAAAATCATGATCTAAAACTTTAGAAATTAAGGTACCTTCACGAGTCGAAAATAAAACTCCCTGCAATTTCCCTTCGTGTTTAATTTCAGTGAGGGTGTCTTTTATTTTTTTTAAATCAAAATTTCCATTAGAACTGCCAACATTCATTCTATTCAATTATTTCAAATTAAAGATTATTAATCAAGCTTTCTATAAATATAAGTATGGATAACGAAAAATCTTTAATGGAATTAGAAGAACTTCTACAAAATACGAATAATCAATTTATTGATGATGAATTAAGGCCTTTCCTAAGAATTCCAAGCAATACATTGAATAAAGAAGGTATTAAAGAAGCCAGAGATTTTATTTACTCTTATCTATCTGATTTTTGTGAAGATATTGAAGAAATTCAGGGAGATATTAATCCACTATTTATTGCAAGAGTAAATGGTAACTTAAAAGATACCATTTTAATTTACATGATGTATGATACACAACCAATAAATAAAAAAGATGAATGGATAAGTAAACCTTTTGGAGCAGAAATACAGGTCCTTCCAGCCCCTCTAGATACTTTAGGGCGCTGTATAATTGCAAGGGGTGCATATAATTCAAAAACACCCATGCTCTGCTTTTTAAATGTAATCAAGATTTTAAAAACACAGAACATGCTCCCCTTATCGCTTCTATTATTAATTGATGGTGAGGAAGAACGGGGGTCTCCAACTTTATTAAAATTACTCAAAAAGAATAAAGAAAAATTTGGTGATTGTTTAGATGCATTCTATCCCTCGACCAAGCAAGAATTAAGTGGAAAGTCGGTTATAAAGTTGGGATATAAGGGAATTCTTTCCTTCAATATAAGAATTCATACGAAAAATAAGGAACCACATTCGGCATATAGTGCTATTATCCCTAATCCAGCTTTAGACTTAATTTCATTACTCAATTTATTTTATTCAAGCAATAAGATCCAAATAATGTCTTTAAAAAATCCTTATATTCTTTCATTAGAAGAAAAGGCAATAATGGAGGAGCTCCTTAAAAGCATTAATCTTGAAAGAGTAATGAAAAAAGCAGGAATCACCGATTTAAATGAGGATGATAGTGAAAAGGTAATTCACGATCTTTTATTTAAACCGACATTTAATATTTCCACGTTAAAATCTGGATTTTTAGAAGAAGGGTCAAAAAATTCTATTCCAAATGAAGCCTCATGTAATGTTGATATTAGATTTATTCAAGATGTATCGATTAAAGACCTTTTTAAAGATATTCAAGAAATCGTGTATAATTTTTCAAAATATTCAAAAACGACAATAGAATTGAATTTAAACACGGGATATGGAGGTTCTCGAGTCAGTAAAAATTCAAGAATAATTCGGAGCTTAATCAAGTGTTTCAAAAAGCTGAATGTTGGAGTAGAATTATGGCCTATAAGTCCTGCTGCAGCACCATTAAGCAGAATTCAAGAAGAGTTAGGAATAAACTTTGTCGTAGGAGGGCTAGGAATAGCGGGATATGCTCATTCTCCAAATGAGTTCATTCAATTAGATTCAATTATTAAAACAAGAACGTGCTATGCTTATTTCTTAGATATATATTCGAAAATGCTTATAGAATAATAA
>DXJM01000135.1 GCA_019057355.1 Promethearchaeota archaeon
TTTGTGTGGAATTGAAGAAGCAGAAATTAGTCAAATTATTCCATTTCCAATTAAAATAAACGTTTTACAACAATTTTCGGAAAAAAAAATTGTAGATATAAATTTTAAAATATTCCTCGATGAAAAGAGGAAGATAATAAACTCTCCCTAAAGGAAATTGATGAGTAAGTAAGGACTATAAATTTAATATCTCATATCTCTAAACTCTTGATATTTACTCATTATTACTGCAATAAATCAATTAAAAAAGAGAGTGTCCCAAAGTGAATACCTTTAGCTTCGTTAAAAATTCTTATTAAATTCGTGAATTAACGATACACCAAATTTATTTTCTCTAATTTTTAAAAAAGATGGAAAATATTTATGATTATTAAAAGAGGTTTTCATATCATGTAGTTTTTTTCAATAATATCATGACTCATAGACATATATTTTGTGGACTTGGATTAATTGGAGATGATTTAGATGTTAAAAAAAACGTTGATATAAAAATTGATGATAATGGTAAGATTTTATCCATCAATTTTGATGAATGCAATGAAAATGAACAGATATTAAGCTCAAACCGGACATCATTACTTGTTCCGGGACTTATAAATTCACATGTTCATGTTGGAGATAATTTTGCAAAAGAAAGAGGATTTAATAAAGATCTTATCTCTATTGTGGCCCCCCCACATGGATTAAAGCATAAATTGCTTGCAGAAACCTCTAAAGAGATTATAGTAAAAGGAATAACAAATGCTGCTCTAGAAATGCTTTCAAATGGGATTACTTGTTTTAATGATTTTCGAGAAAATGGGTTAGAGGGAATAAACATTATAAAGGATGCTTTAAGGAGCTCTCCAATCAAATATAAAATATTTGGAAGGTTTAATAGCATTGATGAGATTGAAGCAATATTTCAATCAGCAGACGGCTTTGGGTTAGCAAGTTATGCCCACGTCACAAACGCCATAAAAGATGAATTAAGAAAGAATAAAATGATTTTTAGAAAATTAATCAGTTCACATTGTGGAGAAGCCGTAAGAGAGCAAAATGTTATTAATAGCATCCTTAATGATGGTATTGTTGATATTATTATTCACGGAACCCATTTTATTAGAGAAGATTTGGAACTCCTTAAAAAAAAACAAATAGCTCTAATTTTATGTCCAAGGTGTAATGGATATTTTGGACTGGGATTTCCCCCAATTATAGATATTCTCAAATTAAATATACCGATATCCCTTGGTACAGACAATTTAATGGCAAACAACGCCGATTTATTTGAGGAAATGCGTTATTTATACAGAATCATCAGAGTTTTAGGAAAAAATACAGATTTTAGTGAAATTCCTGCTAAAATCTTGTTAAAAATGATTACTATTAATGCTGCAAGAAATTTGGGATTAGAAGCAGAAATAGGATCTATTGTAAAAGGTAAGGATGCCGATTTTTTTTTTATCGAATTAAAAGAACCAAACATGTGGTGCGAAATAGAACACGATACATTATATCCATTAATTGTTCAAAGAACAAGACCAGAGAATATTAAAAAAGTATTCATCAAAGGAGCGCTTATTTTCAAGAGAAATTAAATATTCCGTTTTTTTTATTCTAATACGATCCACCTAATAGTTCCCGATAATTTCATGTTCAAGCAGTCCATAATGAGGCATTCCATTGGTAATAAAATTTTAAATTTATCTAAAAAATATACCAATTGCTTATTAATCTCGATGCTTTAACAAACTTTAAATCTTTAAAAAAACCCAATTGCACAGAACATGAAAAATAAACCTTACATTATCTTAAGCTCGGCAATGACAATAGATGGAAAAATAGCATCAAGAACAGGCGATCCCGAATTATCTGACGAAGAAGACTGGAAAGAAGTTCACAAAATCCGTTCTACTGTGGATGCAATAATGGTGGGCAAGGGAACAATTGTCAAGGATAATCCAAAACTTCATATAAAATACCACAATCATCATGGATATTATCGAATTGTTGTAGATAGCATGCTTTCCATTCCTATTGAGTCACAAGTAGTTGATCACGAACCAAAATTATATCCAACAATCATCTGCACGACTGACAATGTATCTGAGGAAAGGGTAAAAGAATTTAAGAATAAAAAGGTAAAGATCCTTCAAGTAGGTGGTGAAGATAAGGTTGATATTAAAAATTTAATGCCCATTCTCTATGATATGGGCATACATTCAATTTTATTGGAAGGAGGGGGAACTCTTAATTGGAGTTTTATAAATGATAATCTCATAGATGAGATAAGACTAACGATTGCTCCATGGATTGTTGGAGGGGAGCATGCTACAAGTTTGGTTGAAGGAGGGGGATTTGAAAAAATGTCTCAAGCACCGAGATTTAAGTTAGTAAATGTCAAGTATCGCAATGATTATGTGATTTTAAAATATCTTCGAGGATAAATTTTTTACATGAAGAAGATAACGAGAGATTATTTTAGAAATTTATCTCTGAGGCAAATTAAACAAAAAGTAGAAAAAATAAAAGCTCAGTTACCAGAACAAGAACGAAATATAATCACGTATTCGAGAAATTTTACTCTTTCACTCTCAAATTATTGTGTAAATCAATGCGGATATTGCTTTTATAACTTTAAAATTCCAAAAATCAGTGGAGAAGGTAATGTCGTTCTCTTGGATAACGAAAAAATCACCAAGATAGTTCAAAAAGCACTTCATTTTAATTGTAAGGAGGCATTAATAATATCGGGAGAAAATCCTGATTCTTTTACGGAAGTCCAAAAAGAATTAGAAGAAAGGAGTTGTCCAGATTATATTGAATTTATTAAGGATATTTGCCAATATCTCTTGGATTTCAAGATATTACCACATTTAAACATAGGCAATCTCTCATACGACCAATTAAATGCATTAAAACCATTCGCGGCTAGCATGGGCATCATGTTAGAAAGCACGAGTGAAATATTATTTAAAAAGGGAGGGACACATGAATTATCTCCAACAAAGAAACCCGAGATAAGGATCGAACATATAATAAATGCAGGAAAGTTAAAAATTCCTTTTACTACAGGATTATTGCTAGGAATCGGTGAAACTTTTGATGATAGAATTAGAGATTTATTTATTATCAAGGAAATTCATGAAAAATACGGACATATTCAAGAAGTTATCCTCCAGAATTTTATACATAAAGAAGGTATACCATATAAACCCGATCATCCACTGAACATGGAAGAATTTTTAAAAACAACAGGCATAGCTAAGATAATATTTGGAAATGAGATTTCAGTACAAGTTCCACCAAATTTGATAAAGGGGCATGAGAAAGATTTTATTCATGTTGGGATTGATGATTTTGGAGGAATTTCTCCTTTTACTTTAGATTATATTAATCCAAATAATGAATGGCCTCAAATTGAACATTTAGAAAAAATGTGTAATCAACAGGGATTTGAATTGAAAGAACGCTTGCCTATTTACAAAAAGTATATTAATAAATCAGAATTTTTTTCAGATAATATTAAAAAAGTTATTAATATCATTAATTAAATGTTCTCATCTCAAATTTTAAAGGGTATAGATCTTGACATCAAAGAAATCCTACAAAAATCATTATCAGGTCAAGAATTAAGTAGAAAAAATGCTTTAAAATTGCTAAAAGTAACGGGAAGAGATTTTTTGGCCTTACAATACGTAGCAGATAAAATTTGCCAAGAAAAAAAGAATAATATCGTGACTTTTATCATTAATCGTAATATAAATTTTACAAATATATGTGAAAAGGAATGTCAGTTCTGTTCTTTCAGTGTATCTAAGACATCCAATAAAGGTTTTTTATTGTCTACAGATGAACTAAGAAAAAAAGTCGTTGAGGCACAAAATCATAATTGTACAGAATTATGCATTCAAGGAGGGATTAATCCAGTTTTAACATTTGAGAATTATATTGAAATCCTTACTACAGTCAAGGAAATAGACAAGAAAATGCACATTCATGCATTTTCACCCCAAGAAGTATTTCATATATCAGGTATACATGGTGATTCAATAGAAAACACTCTGATTGAACTCAAAAGAGCAGGTTTGAATTCAATACCTGGCACAGCAGCTGAGATTTTAGTGGATGAAATCCGAAAAATAATATGCCCTAATAAAATTTCAACTTCTCAATGGATTGATGTTATCAAAACAGCTCATCATGTTGGAATTCCTACAACATCTACAATAATGTATGGACATATCGAAGGTTTAAAAGATAGAGTTGCGCATTTAGAGATTTTGAGAAATATTCAAAAAGAAACAATGGGATTTACTGAATTTGTTCCCTTGATTTTCATGCGACGCAATCCCGTTCTTTCCAAGTCAAAACGATATCCCTTAAAGCCAAATTATGCAATTGACGATTTAAGGTTCTATGCCGTTTCAAGATTATTCTTTAATAATTATATTGAAAACATACAATGTTCTTGGGTGAAATTAGGACCAAAATTTGCAGAAATATCATTAAATTATGGCGTAAATGATTTTTCAGGAACTTTAATGGAGGAAAATATATCAAAAACAGCAGGTGGCAGGTATGGAGAATATTTACCTCCTGAGGAAATAATTAGCATGATTAGAGCCAACGGAAAGCTTCCCGCTCAAAGGAGCACGCTTTATGATATCATAAAAAAATACTAAAAAATGAATGAAGATACTACTCAAGATTGG
>DXJM01000136.1 GCA_019057355.1 Promethearchaeota archaeon
AACATCAATGAAATGTCATTTTGAATTGCTGATGACTTGTGAGCAATAATTTATTAAGTGTCAGTTAATTGCTGATCATGTGTCATTTTTTAGTTATTGATCATATTTTTTCTTTTCAATCAACCCAGATGAGAGCCAATCTTCGAAATTTCAAAATCTTTGTAGGGAGGATTTATGAACGTCGGAATCTTCATTTTTTTGCACCAATGCACTTTACCAAGGTTAGATCCCATCAATGTCCTCTCTCCTTTGATCTATGACCTATTTTTTCCTTTTTAAATCAAAAAATTAAAATTTAATCCTTATTTTTATATCTTATACTTGTATTGTTTTCAATACCTAGTATTACTTGTCATTGTCTCCCAGGCCAAGGTAGCTAAGCCCGGTATAGCGTTCGCCTGCAGAGTTGCATCATGATATGGATATATCTGGATGCATGCTGTCAGTGGATTTACACGAGTTCAAATCTCGTCCTTGGCTCCATTCCATTTACTGAGTTAGGCTTTTAAATGTTACAATGAAGGAAGAATTTTTAGAAAATATGAAAGGATTTTATAAGAGATAATATATTTATATATGCTTTAATGAAAAAATTAAAATTCAGATTCTCATTTTGGGATAAAAGAACATTTCTAAGCCTTTCCCCATTATTCTAATCTTCATATTCTCCATAAATATATTTAAAATTCCTTTTACCAATTTTTAGATTTAATTATGCATTTTTTTGTAAAATTTTTTATTATTTCAATCATGTGATCTCCTAATAAATGTTAAATTATGATAATGAAAGAACAAGATATTGATTTCTATTCACTTGGATTTGAATTTATAGAAACTAAGACAATGTTCATCGCGGAGTATAAAAATGGAAAATGGGAAGATGGAAAATTAGTTCCTTTTGGTCCTTTTGAAATATCTCCAGGAGCATGCGTTTTAAATTATGGGCAAGGTATCTTTGAAGGCATGAAAGCTTTAAAGACGAAAGACGGTAAAATTGTTTTATTTCGTCCGGAAGAAAATGCAAAAAGAATGAATAAAAGTGCTGAAAGGTTATTAATGCCTTCTTTTGATAATACTTGGTTTATTAAAGCAGTAAAAGAAGTCGTGCTGGCAAATCAAGAATATATTCCTCCTTATGAGAGTGGGGGTGCATTGTATATAAGACCATTATATATTGGAACCGGTCCCATTTTAGGAGTTGCTCCAGCAACGGAATATAAATTTATTATTTTCACTGTTCCAGTCGGTCCTTATTTTCCTGAGGGTTTTAAGGCAATCGACCTTGAAATTTCAAAGAAATATACTAGAGCTGCACCAGGAGGGACAGGATCTACGAAAACTATATGTAATTACGCAGGCACGATGAAGCCCGCTAAAGAAACGAAAGAAAAGGGATATGCTCAAATAATTTATTTAGATGCCTCAAACATGGAATACATTGATGAGGTAGGAACGGCCAACTTTTTTGCTGTAATAGATGGTAAGATCGTGACCCCTAAATTAAAAGGGACGATATTGCCTGGAATAACAAGAAAATCGGTTCTTGAATTGGCTTCAAAAAAATTACATTTAGAAGTTTTTGAAAGGGATATTTCTTATAAAGAACTATTTGAAAATTCTTGTACTGAAGCCTTTTGTTCAGGAACCGCCGCAGTTATCACCCCAATCGGCTCGGTCACGTTTGAGATAAATAAAAGAATATTTAATAATGGTGAACCTGGGGAAATTACATCGAAACTTTATGAACTCCTCACGGAAATTCAGCGATTGGATATAAACGATGAATTTGATTGGATTGTAAAAATAGAGAGTTGAAGAACTCTAACTTTTTTTACTGATAATAAATAATTCACATCTTTTAACCAAAAACCTTCTTCTTTTCATATAATTTATAGCCATTTAGACATGTTAGGTGATAAAAAAGAATTTTTTTTGCATGAAACATTCCATCTATGTAATCACCTATTATAAATACAAAATTATTTTTTATTTGAGTATCCTCGATTGTTTTCTTACAGCTTTCACATATTTTTTTCATTATACTCTCACACTTGCCTTCAGAAATAAGACCACATCAAGAGTCACTAGTGTAAAATCATAGTTGTTAACAGTATTTTGTATTGTTTAATAAAAATCCCGATAATAATGGTTAAAGTATATATATTCTTTTTTTTTAAAGATAAGTATTTTCATCAAAAATCCCTTGAGAATGAAATTATAGATTGATTTAAAATTATATTTCTTCTCTTATAAAAGATTCGAGACGATCCATTCCAATTTTTATCTTTTCAATGTTGGTTGTATAAGAAAACCTGACGAATCCTTCTCCATTAGTCCCAAAAGAGATACCTGGGCAGGTGGCAACATGAGCCTTATCAAGCAAACTTAATGAAAATTCCCTGCTTGGGATATCGAGTTGTTTAATGTTTGCAAATACATAGAATGCTCCACGCGGTTTTAAGCATTTTATTCCCTTTATCGCATTTAACCGATTAAAGATATAGTCCCTTCGCTTTTTATAAATATTTAACATTTCTTTAGATTCCATTTCACAATCAAGAGCATGAATCGCTGCTGCTTGTGAAATGGATGGAGCACAAATGAGGAAATTTTGCTGTACTTTTATCATCTCATCAATGAGCATTGATGGAGCGATGATATACCCCAGTCTCCACCCAGTCATTGCACAATATTTACTAAAACCATCAAGAACTACGAGTTTATCATGACATCTTTTATATCGTGAATCACTTAACGATGGAGCGATGTTTCCATCATAGGTAAGTTCAGAGTAGATCTCATCTGAGATGATCCAAAGATTTTTTTTTTTTAGCAATATCGGCTATTTCATTCAGAGTCATATCAGGAATGATCTGTCCTGTTGGATTTGAAGGACTATTAAGTATGAGTGCCTTAGTTTTAGGAGTAATTACTCTTTTTAATTCTCCTATATCCAAATCAAATTCATTTTCTTCGTAGATTGGCATGAAGACTGGTTTACCGTTGAAAAAAGTAATGAAATTCTCATAACAAGGATACCCAGGATCTGTAATTATAACCTCATCACCACGATTAATGAGTGTTGATAATAAGTTAAAAAAAGCTGGGCTAGTACCTCCTGTAACCATGAATTGAGTATGGGGATCAAACCTTATGTTTCTATGGCGCATTTTATAGTCCGAGAGAGCCTTTCTTAGCTCTAAATTTCCCAATGAATGAGTATAATGTGTTTTACCACTTGTTATATCTGAAAGGCACCCATTTACAATTCGAGGGGGTGTATCAAAATCTGGTTCTCCAATTTCCATGTGTACTACATCAATCCCATTAGATTCCATTTCAAGTGCTTTTTCTAGAACTTCCATGACAATGAACGGTTTGATTGAATTAACCCTTTTCGAAAACATGATGACTATTACATGATCTTTTTTAGAATATAAGGTTTAAATAGTCATTATTTTTTAAAGTTATTTTAATAATAAATGATGTAAAAGTGAAGACTTATTTTATTTCATGTTTAAATCCAATATTTCCTTTTTTTTCATTGTTAATAAAATAGAGCTCTTAAATGGATTAATTTTTAGCATATAAGAGGAAATTATTTAAATTCGTACTATTTCTCACTATTAGAAAAACAATTTAAGGTGTTAATCATAAAAGATAAGTTTCAACTAGTTGGTACTAAAATACCCGAATTTGTTTTACCAAATTCAAGGGGTGAAAAAATAAATATCAATGAATTTGAAAATAAAAAAAATGTTATTATAGTTTTGTTTAGAGACATTCATTGACCTTATTGTCGGTGGCATGCAGCACAATTAAGAAAAGATCTTGATAAATTTGAGGAATTGGATGGCTTTTTATATCCAATTTTAGCCGATAATGAAAAAAATGCTCAAAAAATGGAACAAAAATATGCAAGAAATTATGCAATATTCTATGATCAAAAAAATAAAATCCCAAAACTCCTTAAACAGCAAGTCAAGCTCTTGAAATTAGGACGGATGCCCGGTTTATTAATCATTGACAAGCAAGGAATCATTAAATATGCCTATTATAGTGATAACATGCATGACATACCTTCAAATGAGGAATTATTAGGTGAATTAAGAAATATTAATTAATATTGATTTGGAATTGATAAAATGGAAAAAAAAATGATATTTTATCAAATTAAGTTAGCCACACTTTTCCAGATCCTTTTTTTACAAATGATTATAAATGATAGTTCTATGATTAAAATATGGAAGGATTTGCAGATGCAAATGGGATTAAAATACACTATCAAATTAACGGGAATGAAAATTCTGAACCATTAATTCTTGTAAGTGGTTGGACTCTTAAAAAAGAGATGTGGATTGCTCAAGTTGGTCCTTTAAGTGAACATTTTAGGGTTATCACGTTTGACAATAGAGGATGTGGTAAATCTGATAGACCTGATATTCCATATACGATGCACATGTTTGCTGATGATATTATTGGATTAATGGATTATTTAAAAATTGAAAAAGCACATCTGATGGGTTATGCTCTGGGTGGGATGATATTACAGGTATTTGCATTGAAATATCCCCAGCGAGTTAACAAATTGGTTTTACTTAACACTGTAGGAGGATTTCCTGATAAAGAGGGATTAGAAAGCGTGAGAGCAATCAATATTAAAGCTTTAGATTTCCAGCAAAATGCTCCTGAAAAATATTTTTTAAAAAGTGCTAAGATGGGTTATCATAGAGATTTCATAAAGCAGTTAGAAGCGGATCCCAATCAACGATTCCATGGTCTATGGACAGTGGCAGAATTTGCGAAAGAATATACGATAAATCCCCAAACTCCGAAAGATGTAGCAAATCAATGTAATGCAATGCTTGATTTTAATGTTTTAGATAAATTAAGTGAGTTAAAATGTAAAACGCTAATCATTGCCGCATCTCATAACAAATTACACCCTAAAATCGCAATGGAAGCAATGCACGAGAAAATTCCAAATAGCCGGTTAGAAATAATTCAAAAAGCAGGTGATAGCGCTTATCTATCTCGGGCTCCTGAAATCAACGAGTTAGTGATTGTTTTTTTAATGTAAGTAAATTATTTTTTTCTTATAAAATTTTTTTTATCATTTTACCACCTTAATAAATGCTCTAAGCGATAGTTACTTAATCAAGCGAAAAATATTACCTCGGAAGTCTTGAAAGATTTTATCCCCCCATGATTTAAAAATCCTTGATATCTCGCCCAATTACAGAAAGGATTGCTTGATTAATCTCTTCTATTATGAATATTTAAATAAAATTCTTTTTAGCGCTCCTTTTAGAATTCTTGTTTATCTACTATCAATTGCGTTATAAAAATAAACGTCGTAAAAGACTCTTGATATTTCATGTTTATAAATGATGATAAGTATTTATTAAAATTCAACAAACAGTGTAAATA
>DXJM01000012.1 GCA_019057355.1 Promethearchaeota archaeon
AGCCAGAATAAGGAGCTAAATAATATTAGATACTAACTAATTTAGAGATATAATGGTTTTAGAGAATCTTGGAAGGAGCTTGGATAATGCCATACGCAATATTAGAAGACAACCTAAGGTTGACAAGGAAGCAATAAAAGTATTAATTCAAGATCTTCAACGTGCATTGCTTACAGCGGATGTTCAAGTAGAATTAGTATTTGCAATGACAGAAGCCATCCAAAAGGCCGCAATAAACACGAAAATCTCGGAAAATACAAAAAGAAAGAATTTTATCATTAAATTAGTTCATGACGAGCTCATTAAAACATTAGGAGGGAAAAAAGCACCAATAAGAATTAGATCTGGAAAAAAAAATGTTATTCTCTTGGTAGGAATTCAAGGTTCAGGTAAAACAACTTCAGTGGGAAAACTTGCTCACCATTTTAAAAGTAAGGGATTTAAAGTTGCGACGGTTACAACTGATACATGGCGTCCTGGTGCATATGAACAATTGGTCCAGTTGTCCAAGCAAGTAGGTGTAGAATGTTATGGAAATCCCAATGAAAAAAATGCACTAAAAATAGCCATCAAGGAATCGAAAAAAGCTATAAACGAGGGACATGAAATCATTATTGTCGATACTGCTGGAAGGCATAAAGAAGAAAAAGAACTAATTGAAGAAATGATAAAAATAGAAAATGTTTTAAAGCCAAACGAGACCATTCTTGTAATCGATGGCACGCTCGGTCAACAGGCATTTAAACAAGCAGAAGAATTTGCAAATGCCACGAGCATTGGATCAATAATAGTGACTAAACTTGATGGGACTGCAAAAGGGGGCGGTGCTCTTTCAGCTTGTGCTGCCACTAATGCTTCCATAAGATTTATAGGTGTAGGGGAGAATATAGACGATTTAGAGGAATTTGAACCAACAGATTTTGTAGGATCGTTATTAGGAATACCAAACTTGGAAGCATTAGTGCAAAAAGTGCAAGAAGCTGAAGCAATGGCCGATCCTGAACTTCAGAAAAAATTAATGAGAGGAAAATTCACGCTAGATGATTTATGTTCCCTCTTAAAAAATTTTAAGAAAGTAGGAAAATTCAAGCAGTTACTTTCAATGATGGGTGGTGGAAACATACCTGACGCCTTAAAAGAGGATGCTGAAAAAAACATTCAAAAATGGGAAATTATCTTGAATTCTCTAACGCAAGAGGAAAAAGAAAATCCCACGATCATTAAAAAAGAAAGAAAAAAGCGAATACATAAAGGAGCGGGAGTTGAATATGCTGAAATCAATCGCATGCTCGATCAATATAAACAAATGAAGAGAATGATGAAAAATATGATACAAATGGCGAAAAAGGGAAAGGGGGGGATGCCCGGAATGCCCGGAATGCCCGGAATGCCCGGAGGCATGAACCAGTTAATGAAGAAGTTTGGGAAGGATTTTAAATTCTAATAGGATCAATTGGATAAAATGGTTTAAATTGGCTAATTTTTTACTAATTGTTGAAGAAATACCCGATTATGGGAAATCAGATATTGATAAGGGAAATACTCCACCTGAAATATATTCAGTTTGCTCTTGTATTAGAACAGCGTTTTGCATTTCTTATGGAATAAAAAAAAAAAATAATTTATTCATTTATTGTCAAAATAAAAACTTTTTAATCAAGTTTGAAGGAGAAAAATTAAGATATCTCGGTCCTGATGAACGCAGTCAAGCATTATTGTTAAAAAAAGCTCTCAACACACTTAATAATAATAATATTCCGAAAATTGGGTGGATTGAGTCAACCCCAGGAATAAAAATGAAAAAATTAAACAATATTCATTCATTTTTTTCTTTTTTAAGTAATCTCAATATAATTTACATTACTTTTGTCTCTGATGCTTTTTCTCCTTTTGATATCGCTTTTTTATGCCATTGTTTTGACGTTCCCCGAATTAAACCATTGAAACGTCTTGAGAATCTAAATGAACATTTTTTTATCATCCCATCAAGTAAATCTACAATAATTAATTTATTACGAGAAATTGCGAGCTCTCGTCCCTCAATACTTGAGTTTATAACAATAGCAATCCTAGATAAGATTAAAATAATGTCAGATAAGATTTTATATATCAATTTTCAAATTGACCAGGTTAAAAATTAGCCATGATCTTATATAATGCTCAAATTTATTCTAAGGGAGTCCTTCGTAATGGAATCATGATAATCTCCTCAGGAATGATAAAAAACATTATTTTTAATCCAGATGATCAAGAATTACAAGATATTTTAATTGAACACGATCATGATGAAAAAATTGATTGTAAAAATAAAATAGTCCTCCCTGGAATCATTGACATACACTCTCATTTGAGAGACATGGATCAGAGTGAAAAAGAAACCTTCCAAACTGGTACTAAGGCGGCGGGATTTTCAGGGATTACTACGGTATTTAACATGCCGAATACAAAACCACCGGCAATTAATGCCAATCAAGTAAAAAATTGGATGGATAACGCAATAAATAACATTTATATTAACGTGGGCTTTATTTCAGGAGTTCCCGAGGAATTTAATGAGGATGAAATAAATAAAATGATAGAATTAGGCATTATAGGGTTTAAAATATACCCCCTCAGCCCATTAAATGGTATCGATTGGACAAAAAGCGAAAATATCCAAAAAATTTTGTTAATATCCTCAAAATATCAACTTCCCATATTTATCCATCCCGATTGGCCCATGTTGGATGAAACAAAAAAAGAAATCATGAATGAATATCAAGCGGGGAATAACACGCTCTATTTACATGATCGGTTATATCCCGGGAAAAATGAATTAAAATATGTAAAATTTATAACAGAGAATTATGAAACGTTTATTGAAGACCAAAATGTTGCTAAAACTTATCCAATAATTCATTTCTGTCATATTAGTTATAAGGATAGCTATTCTTATCTTAATTATCAACTGGTTGGAAAAAAAAAAAGTTAAAAATAACCTTCGAAGTCACGCCTCATCACTTGCTCTTATCGAATGATATTAAATTGAATAACAAGAATTTTGGAAAGGTTTTACCTCCATTAAGAGATCCCATCCATTCTTCATTCTTATTCAAGGAATTTTGTGAAGGAAAAATAGCCTTAATAGGTACCGATCATGCACCTCATGCATTGGAAGAAAAAGAATGCAATTTTTTTGATGCCCCTCCAGGATTTCCCGGATTTGAAACTAGCACGAGATTACTCTTTACTCAAGTTTTTGAAAATAAACTCTCCTTGCAATCAATTGTAAAAGCGACTTCGGAAAATCCCGCTAAAATCTTTGGATTAAAAAAAAAGGATTTATTGAAGAAGGATTCGATGCAGACTTTATTATTATTGATAAAATCTCTCAATATGAGATAAATCCCGCTAATTTTCTCTCAAAGGCCAAATTCTCGCCTTTTGAAGGTTTCATGAGTTCCGTTCAAATATGGAAAACCTTCCTTAGAGGAAAAGAAGTCAATATAAAAGATGGTAAACCCGAAGGAAAAATAATTAAAAGAGAAGAATTGATAGTAAAACATAATAAAACATGAGATGATGTAATTTTAAAATCTATAATTTTAGGGTGACATGATATGCCTGTTGATAAAGAATTCAATGTGGAAGACGGTGCAGACCTAATTAACTTTGCACGTGAAAATATTGAATGTTTTTTAAAAAATAATCGAAAATTAGTAGTTCCAGAGGAGATCAAAGAAAAATTCGGAAATATTTATGGTGCTTTTATAACGCTAAATTTAATCAAAAATAATACACCCCACCTAAGAGGCTGCATTGGATATATTGAACCTAGTTTTCCTCTATATGAAGTAATCCATAGGGTATCAATTAGTTCAGCAATAGAGGATCCACGATTTCCCTCCGTGTCTCCTGAGGAAATGGATAACATTATCATCGAGTTATCGATTCTCACTCCTCCTAAATTAATCGAAGTTAGCAATCCGAATGAATATTTTGAAAAAATTGTGATTGGAAGAGATGGGCTCATAGCAGAAAAAGGAATGAAAAGGGGATTATTACTTCCCCAAGTCCCACTAGATCACGATCGAAATTGGGACGTGAAAACATTTCTTGAACACACTTGCGAGAAGGCATGGCTTCCAAGAGATGCTTGGAAGGATTTAAATACAAAGATTTATTCTTTTCAAGCAATATTATTTGAAGAAAGAGAGCCCCGGGGCGAAATCGTGAGAAAATTTCTCTCTTAAAGCGAATTCTCTTATTAGATATGGATAAAATCTGTTGACAATCAAGATAGGTTCTTAATTGAAAAGAAATATTTAGAATGATCACCTAAAATAAAAAAAAAAGTTTACTTACCACTTGGAAAACTAAAATAGAGTCTTCTGATGAAAAAAAAAAGAATTTTTTAGTCCATTACAAAAGCACCAATTATGCCGATTCCTGCACCAACTGCTCCTAAATAAAAGCCAATACCCAAATTCCAGTTATAATTTATTAAAAAAAACGAACCACTACCAGCAAGCAAGTTTCCTTGATTATTTAAGAAAGAAAGATAGGACCTAACATCTTCCCAGTTTGCTTTTGTATTTAATGCCACGCAAAAGATAACTAACCCAACGATCATCAACACCGCTGAAATAATAGCTATCCCTTTTTGTTCTTTAAATGCACCATACATTACTAAAATAGAACCCAATAGAAAGATTAATCCAGATATTAAAATCAAATAATCGCCAGAAAATAAGAACTCGTTGTCTGCCGTAGCAAAATATCCAAATGGGTTAAGAAAAATATTGTAATTTGATATATTTGCTTTAATGTACCACCAGCTAGCATCTGAGGGAAATAACCCGACAAGTATAGCAATAACTCCAAAGATCCCCCCTATTAATGCTATAAATCTCAAATTTGCATTTTTAGCCATAAAATCACTTAATGTTTTTTTTATGAAATATATTATTATTTGGATTAAGTATTATTTAT
>DXJM01000137.1 GCA_019057355.1 Promethearchaeota archaeon
ATTAATGTATTAAAATCACATTCAATATTGTACCTTAAAAATAAAAAAAAGCTTTATCCTCTCGCATATATATAAATAATTGGAGGAGAATCCTACTGTCTGAAAATATTGGTAAACTAACTGACCTTTTACGTAAACTCGAAAGCGTGAACTCTGATGTTCAAGGAAGTTCCGTCGTTAGCGTTCAAGGCCTTCCCATTTGTTCTGCTTTAGCACGGAATATCAACGATGGAATTGTGAGTGCAATGTCAGCGGCAATTCAAAGTGTATCTGAACGAGCTGTAGAAGAACTATCTCGGGGATCTTTAACACGAATTTTAATTGAAGGAGTAGAAGGAAATATAATTTTATCAAAAGCGGGAAATAATGCAATCCTTTGCACGCTTACCAAACCTGGAGCGAGTTTAGGGATGGTTTTTTTAAATATTCAAAGCGTTAGTAAAAAAATCGCTGAACTATTAGATTAATATCTTCTTTTTGAGGTTATTTTATCAAACATATTACATAGGAGAAGTATTCACTCAGGTATCTGATGTGATAAGGTTTTCCTTCTTGGATCTTTTTTGATTAAAACTGAAAATTCCTCGTTTTTATCATCTATAAATTCCCAAAATTCTTCATATATTTCTTCTAAGCTCATATTTTGAGAAATATTTATTGAATTATTTTGGTGATTTTTTGATTTCTCATTCTTTAATTTCAATTCATTGTGATTGCATTCTATAATTTGAAATAATTTTTTATCATCATTACCCTTCTCAATTTCAAAATTTTCATTTTTTTCGATCTGATAATCAACGGTCTGGTATCCTCTCACGGCAAAATTTTTATCAATAAAACATTGAAAATGATGCTTGCATATGATATTCTTTGAAATGGAAACCGTTGTTATTTGTTTTGCATTTTCTATCAACCTTTCTGGTATTTTAATTCGATTCTGAGCTTTACATACAGGACACGCGATTGGAATAGATTTGCAATAATCATTGTTATTTATTTTTGTTTCAATAATTTCCATTTATACCACCAGAATTCATTATTTTTTAGCAATTTCAACAATATATCTGAGAAGGCTCTAAAGATTTTCTAAATAAATTATATAAATACTAAATGAGAAAACCCAATAATTTTTTTGAAAATATTTATTTCTGAAACCAAAGTCCAATAAATTGAAATAATAAGAGAGTTGAGAGATTAGCCACAAACTTTATAATTTTAACAATAAATTTCTGAAAAATCATTGTTTAATTTCTTGAACCATATTAAAAACATTATCCAATCGAACTTTTACCCTTTCAAAGAGACCTCCCTCTTCTTCGGAAACAACTGAATTCACTGCTGTTTTCAATCCATAATGTCCTTCAGAAATTAATACTCTTAGAGGTAAGGTTAGTATCTCACTAATCATCATGATAAGTTCTTGAATAATCTGGATGGCTTTAGGAAATTTCTCTTGGGATTGCTCTATCATTGATTGATCAGAAGTAATCAATCCATCTTTTCGTTCTTTTTTCAATTCTTCCCAAATATTATCTTTCAAACCAGTAAAATCAATACCTAAATTCTCAAGGGCGATTTGAGCACCCTCAAACAGAAAATTTATATCATCCTTTCCGCAATATTCCCTAACATGATCCACCATTTCGGCGGGAGCGAGCCCATCCAAGAAGTCTACAAGTAATTGATGATAATCGTTTGCAACATCTAAGGGTATGAAGAGAAAAGTCATTTCTTTAAATTGTTTGAAGAGATATCCTATAACCTTTGCAAAGGTTTCATTATTCAAGATTTTTTCAACAAGTCCACCATATTCATTTAAGAGATGGATACATAAAAATCCTATAATTCTTATCATATCATCTTCATAATTCCTAAAATAATCAAAGAAATTTTCAGGTTCCATGCTGAGTTTATCTCTTATTATTTCAGAAATCTTTTGCTTTATACCTTCTAGAGGTTCATTGAGAAGTTCTTCTAATTTATCTAAAGATAAAACGTCTTGAATTTTATCTATAAAATCTAACTTGGTTTCTTGAACTATTTCTACTTCTTCTTCTTGAATTAAGTCATCTATTTTGACTTTTGATGAGAGGTGGTCTTGAAGTTTTTTTGTAGTTAATTTTTGCCATTCAGCATTATCATAGATAAAACAATTAAGTTTTAGCTCTTTTTGACCTTTGGCCATGCATTCCTTCTCCCTTATGGATATCCTATAATCTACTTTTTTTATTTTTAAAATATAATTTGCTACACCTTCTAGCATCCCGCATAATCCTGCTGAACATCCCTCTGAATCCATACTCAATTTTTTAAAATTAAAAGTATCCTCCTTGTCATTCCCATAACCCGCACAAATGGGATTGGTTTTAATACTCAGTATATAATCATTATATTTTCCTTCTTTGGAGATTTCTTCATATGAAAAATCACCTATTTCCATTCCAAATACTACACTCCAAAGAATGCCAAAATATTCTAAAACTTTTTTAGGATCCCCGGGCATGAACTTAAATATATTCGAATGTCTCTCACATGACTCATAAGACGAACGTTTTCCAAATTCTCTAAAAATAATGATGCTATCTTCTTCATTTTTAGTAATATCTTGAATTTCTTTCAAAATTTCTCTGTACAATAATGTGTAGAAAAGTGAATTTGTTGTATGAGAAAATGTTTTTGTTACTTTTTTCATTAACCATTGAAATGCTGACACCATAAGTATCTCCTTTTTTGTTAATCTTTAGTTATATTTAAATACTTGAATACATGACCCATCACCAAAAGCTTGTGATTCTCGTATTTCAAGTGGTTGAATATTAATTTTTGATTGGTTTTTTGAATCTTTATTGATTAGTTCAATTAATTCGGAAATCATTCCAAGTATAATTTCACAACCTGCAAATTTCCCAACATCTTCATAATGATATTTACAGAGAGCACACTTTGAATCCTTGATTATGATTAATTTGTTTATTTCATCGATTTCAATTGTAACAGAGCTATTTAAAATTTTTTTATAGATTGTCACAATCACATCCTTTATATTTATAATATCAACGGATTCTATAGGTTTCCAATAATTATAAAAAGTTCTTGATATGCTTCTTCCCATCTCACGCAACCTCTCTTTAACATTTTTAACATCATTTTTTTTCATAAATCGAATTAAATGATATATCATATTCCTGCTTTGATTCATTGCCGCTTCAACATGCAATAATTGGGACCTATCAATATTATGAACCATTTTTAAACACCAGTAATCTCATTTTTTATTCCTATTCAATAAAGGTAAAAATACATTATCATTATTTAATTTTCTTTAATGAAATATGAATTAA
>DXJM01000138.1 GCA_019057355.1 Promethearchaeota archaeon
AAATTCAAGAATTTGGACTGCTTGGAAGGCAGATCTCCATTCTTGCAGGGCAATTAGACTTGGCGCTCCAAGGAAAAAAGTTCAGTGATTAGAAGCGAACGCTAGTTCGCAAGGAATTTTTCTTATTTTTCTTTAGGTATTTCTAATAATAAGAATAATCCTTGGGTCTTTAGTTTTCTTAATCGTAATGGGAATCTATGGATTCTTAATATGATATAAGATGATAAGAAAGTAAATAAGTAAATTTGTAATAAAAGTAGTAAATTAGAGGCAATTTCTTTAATTTTGATGTCCCGTTCTACGAGCAGCGATTAATCCTACTTTTCTTCCCGGAGGTGCATTTCTACTGGTCGTGGTAGATATGTGTGGGTGTTTATGTCGCCCTCCTCCGAAAGGATGATCGCATACGTTCATGGCACTTCCCCTTACAACGGGCCATTTTTTAGCTTTTGATTGCACGTAATAGTGCTTATTTCCTGCTTTCAGGAATGGTTTATCAGTTCTCCCTCCTCCAGCTACCACTCCGACAGTGCAAAGGCAATGATTATTAATCCACTTTGTTTTTTTAGAGCGGAACAATACTTCTACTTTATTTCCTGATTTATTCCTCACGATAGCACCAACACCCGATGCCCTGGCAAATTTTCCCCCGTCTTGTGGGGTGCCTTCAATATTACAAACAATGGTTCCGAGAGGGATTTTTTTTAGGGGTAAAATATTTCCTACAGTCACTTCCTGACCATATCCTGTTTTGTGTTGCAAGAATTCTTGCCCAACGTAGACTCCTTCTGGTGGTAACCACAATCCTAAAGATGTATCATCATATTGAATTTTTGCTACGGGTGCGCCCCTCCCTGGGGCATGCACGAGATCGACGATTTTAAACCTGAATTGAGTTTCTTTCTTGATAAATGGACGATATTTTACTTCTCCTACATGACGATGACTTGGAGATCGCGCCCATAAATTTCCTCGACCTTTTCTTTGTACGAGTAATCTTTTTCCCATATGTGTTCACTCTCTTTAGAAACTTCTCGAAAAGATATTATTATTAAAATTGTATTTTTAGATAATTATTCAATCTAAAAAAAATTTGGGATTTTGATCGAACCATTTTCGTAGTAATAACGCATACCTAGTGAAATGGATATCAAAAAAACAAGAAGTTTTTTTAGCGAGAAATGAAGATCTTCTAGATGAATTGAAGAAAAGATAGGTTAAAAAATAATAGAAGTTGGTAATTTTAAAAGCATGAAAAGTGAAAAAGTGAATAGAAATGAATTATACGTGTTTAACGAGACAGATTCGGCCTACAAGGTCATTAAGTCCATTTTATTAGATTTCTTCTTGACGGGGTTTCAATCCTCTAATTATTTGATGAATGGGTTGTTTATCCCTGAATCGAAACAAGAGGGCGATTTTGTACTGCAATGCCTTCAATCGGAGTTTGAAAATTATTTTGCGCGGAATTTGGACAAGGTTGTAAGGGAAATACATATGCGAGCAAAGCATCTTGCCAGAATGGATTTGAAGAAACGATATTTTAAAGATATTGAGGAAAATGCCAAGATTAAACGAATTAATGAGAAGGAAAATAACAGAAGGACTCTAACAATTTGTCCAAAATGTCAGAAAATAATACTTGCACAAGATTTAGATACTTCGCAAATTCAGAGATATCCATTTTCATTTATTGATATACATTCTCATAATGGTCATCCAGAACATGGATTATTAATATATATCGATGCTCATGGAAAATGTCGTGGAAAAGGAATTATTGATTTTATTGCATTTAGTGAGGATTAAAGTTTATTTTTCGATAGTAGAGAATCAATATCATAATTAAAAGCGATCGGTTGCTCTCTTTCAATAAACTCCCCTGCAAGATTAGCAAGAAACATTTCTTTTACCTCTTTTATGTCATCTAATTGCCCTAAACAGCACCCTAATTTCACGTATGCAGTTTCAGGAATCATATTCTTACCAGGAATGACACCAATATCGAGTAATTGCCTTCCAGTTGAATATACATTCATCCCGGTGAAACCATGAAGAGTTTGTACGGTCATTACAACAATAATGCCTTCTTGTATTGCCCTCTCTATTGAAGAATATAATTCCGTGCTCACGTGACCTAATCCTGTTCCAGCAATTACAATCCCCCTATATTTGTTATCGATGAAAAAATCTATGAGTTCTTCATTCATTCCGGGATAAGAATAAAGCAATGCAATTTTTTTTTCGAACTTGGTGTTGGCTTTTGTTTGTGATCTCGTTTTTCTCTTGTAGTTATCTGTAAACATCCTAATCTTTTTATCTCTAACCATTCCGAGGGGAATAGAATCTATTGTTCGGAAAGTGTTCCTTGTAGAAGAATGCATCTTTCTCACAAGGGTACCACGATGAATGAGTCCGTAGTCGTGTGATGAAGATCCTAACATGGTAACAACAACTTCAGCTATATCTGAGGTGGCGATGGTAGTAGCATTGATAAGATTTATGGCCGCATCGGAGGATGGCCTATCAGAGCTTCGTTGACTACCCACTAATACGACGGGAATAGAAAGATCCTCAAGCATAAAGCAAAGGGCTGCACTGGTAAATCCCATAGTATCCGTTCCATGTCCAATGATTATACCATCTTTACCGGAATTTGCTTCTTTTTCAACCTTCAATGCCAATTTTTGCCAATAATCGGGCTTCATGTTTTCAGATAATATTTCAAACACGATTTCAGTTTCGAGATTGCATATTTCTGCCAATTCAGGGACAGAACTAAATAATTCTCCGGGTGTAAATGAAGGAATTACGGCACCCGTGATATAATCTAATCTAGAGGCCACCGTTCCCCCCGTACCTAGCAGTGAAATGTTAGGAAGGGCCTTATTTTTAGGAAAGTTTTTTTCAGGAATTTGATATCGCGCTTCTTTTTTGCCGATCTTCTCAACTTTAGTAATTTTAGACACATTAATGCCTAGATTATAGTTATTATCCAATTTAATCTCAACATAATTAGGAGCGGAATATTCATTTCGCGGCAATAATACGCCCTCAAAAATTTCATTTTCTGTAGTTATTTTTAAAATATCCCATATCTCAATTTTATTTTTTTGTAGCAATTCATTCGTTTTTCCTTTATATCCTCCCGAGTGATCCACCATTTTTATTTCAACTCCTCGAGTTTGTTTTGTAGCTCTGTATTCAATATTTCAAATACAATTTTTCCGTCAATTTTTCCCCTAACTTCCTTCATCACGTCCCCCATTAAAGGACCCTTCGCATTGATCCCTTTTTCTTTTACGATCTTTTTATTTTTATTGATTATTTTAATTACTAGTTTCTTGAGTTCTTCTTCTGAAATGCTTTCAATATTCAGTTTTTCTTTCACTTGCTCCATGGAAAGTTCGGGCGAGTCTGCTTTCAAACCCATCATGTCTTCAATGGCCTCTTTTCCAATTTCCCCGTTTTTCAAGAGCGTAAACATGTCGATAAAATCTTTGTTTAAGATATTTTCAATTTGTTTTCCATCCCTTCTAAGTGCTGTTGTAGTTTCTAAAAGAGTAGTGATAATTAAGGTAGGATTATCGGGATAGATTTTAATGAGTTCATTGAATAAGTCAAGAAGATCACTATAAATTAATTCCTTAATTAATCGTTCTTCTATGTCGAACTGCTTGGAATATTGCTTGATCACGTCCCAGGGATAGGGAGGGAGTTTATTTTTTATTTTTCTAATCTCCTCATCATTATTAAAAATAGCTTGTGAATCTGTATCGGGATAGAGCCTAGCTCCTCCATGAAGTTCTCTTAGAAATTCGGTCTTTCCATCTTCTAAAGCCCTTCTTGTTTCTGGAGGGACTCCCTTAAATGCTTGTTTGACGCGATTAAAGATCACATCAATTGCTTTTTCAACTTCATTCTTTTTACCTAAAACCAAAACAAAACAATCATCTTCTTTAGAGAGCAGAGTATTTCTAAGAGCTTGTATATCTTGATCAGAAAATCCATATTTATGCAAATCCTCGTCAGAGTGAATTAATCCCTTTAATCCAGAAATAGACGTGACTTTACTACTAACTTCTGTTCCAAATCTATAGTCCTTCATGAGTTGTCTTCCAAAAACTCCTTTAAATCCCCTAAAATTAATTCCATAGAGCTTTTTACCCTCTTTTATCCCCTTAGCAATAAATGTAGATTTAGTTTTTACCATTATTTTAGAGAGATCAATTACTTTTTTATGAATGCCTTCTTCAATCACGCCATTTTTTTGAAGGCTCTTTTTTAGTTCAATCAATCCTTGCTGTCGTAAAATTTCTTGATTGATGAGAACAGGTATCCAATCGAGTTTTTGCACTCCTTTTATCTCAATTCGCGTTCCTCCTGCAATGCTCACGTTTACATCTTGCCTAATAGACCCAAGTATTTTTTTTACTTTAGTGGACCATAATAGTAATCCTAATCGTTCTGCACACTCACGACATTCTGTTGGATGGTTGATATCTGGTTTTGTAGTAATTTCTACTAGTGGTATTCCTAATCGATCTAATCTGTAAAAATTAGTATCATTTTCAATTTTGATCTTACGAGCAGCATCTTCTTCCAAGCATATTAGTTCAATTCCAATTTTTTTACCATTTTCTAATTCAACATAACCACTTGTAGCTAGTATCATGGTTCTTTGAAATCCACAAGGAACGCTTCCATCTAAATAATTTTTTCTGCACACGTGCATTTCTTCGATAATATTAGAATTAAGAAGTAGTGCAATTTCCAGTGCAATCTTTTTAGCTTCACCACTACATAAAAAAGGGGGGGTTTCATCCATCTCATATGTACATATCGCATCATTATAACATTCATAAACGATTCCCTTGCCTTTTTGATATTCAGTCAACATTGCCTCATCATAAGTACCCATCTCTCCCAATACGGGTCTCATTGTTCTTTTTAAGGTGAAGTCTGGGTCACGGGTTCCTTGAAGTTCATTAGGACATCTACAAAATAATTTTGTTTTTGAATCAAGTTGTTGATGAATTTCTAATCCACATTTAAGTCCTATCTCATGATAATCTAATTTTTTCATATTATTTCATTCCTTGAGTTATAAAAAATAGTAAAAAAAAAGTTAAGAACGTTAATTTTCAATTTTAATCTTCCCTTTTTGAATCTCAAATACCCACGAGTCCTTGCACTCTTTTGAACAAAATACATGTGTTGTCACCTTTTGACATATATTTATATGGCGAACTTTCGTGCGTGACATCGTTCTTCCACATTTTTCACAAATCATTTTTGATACTTTCTTCGTTAATGTAAATTACAATGCTGAATCTGATTTTAAACTTTTTTTTTAATATTATAATTATAAAAAAATGGTATTTTTCACATTAGCAATAGTAAATTATAAGATTTTAGATACATAGGGACCGTCTGGGGTATATCCTTGCTGATAAAACCATCCTCTTACGCCAATTCCGCTTATGACGGCTACCTTTTTAGCGTCAAATTCATTCACAGCAATTTCTTCAGCATTTCTCATTAATAATTTTCCCCAACCTTTATGCTGAATTTGAGTAAAATACTTTGGTTTGGAATCTTTTGGAACTAGCTCTCCTACAACTTTTATTTCTCTTATAATCATGGTTTTTCCATCATTTAGTTCAGGTCTATGGGAATGTTCAGAAGGTTTTCTCAAGCGAAGATATCCTAACAGGTACTTTTCTTTTTTGTTTTCATAGGATAAAAATACTTCTCTTCCTTTAGATGCGTCATAATCTTCACGATAAAATTTAATGTCATTAAAAGTGGCATCATCTAAAGTAAAATCTTTTTTTATGATTCCATATTCTCGACAACGAATGCAATTACAGCTAAAATTACCTTCCATGAGTTTTTGTTGAATAAGTTGCCTTAAATTGCTGTTCTTGCACCCTGCTTCGATGAGTGGTGCAGGAATATCTCTCATGATTCTTTGAATTCGCACGTATGGTGGAATTTTAGTCTTTATCGTTGAAAGTAAGCTCACCAATTCTTCAGTAGAATAAGGGAAAAATTTTCCATCCTTCCACCATTCATGCAGGTCCGTGCCTTTGATCACGAGGCAAGGGTATATTTTTAGCATGTCTGGTCGATAGTCTGGATTTGAAAAAAGATGATTAAATGTAGCAATATCCTTAGCATAGGTGCTTCCTGGTAAATTTGGCATGACATGTGCGTTTACTTTTAAACCGGAATCTTTTGCTATCCTAATGGCTTCAATACTATCTAAAGTAGAGTGCCCCCGTCTTATTTTTTCATAGATATCATCATAAACAGTTTGAATGCCGATCTCAACTCGGGTTGTTCCATATCGTAACATCTTATCTACGTCTGGTTCCTTGCAATAATCTGGCCGAGTTTCTATGGTAATTCCTATAACCCTTCTTTGAGATCTTTCCGCAAGGTCTTTTGCCTCGTCCAAGCCTTTTACCCTTTTCTGAATCACTCCTTCTAATGCACCTTTAATGAATTCTTCTTGATAATCAGAACGAGATGAGAGAAAAGTACCACCCATGATTATCAACTCGATTTTATCCACCTTATGTCCAATAGCTTCTAAATCTTGTATTCTACTTTGGACTTGTTTGAAGGGATTATACTCATTATGAATTGAACGCATTGCTGCAGGCTCTTTACCCGTATAAGATTGAGCAACATGTTCTCCAGGTTGAGATTTTTCTCCGGGGCAGAAGACACAATTTCCAGGACAAGGTAGTGGTTTTGTCATGATTGCAATAATGGATACGCCCGAATTAGTTCTTGTTTTTCTCCTTTTAAGAATTTGAGTAATTATTTCTCTTTCTTCTTTCGAGGCATGATCAAGTATAGTTGCATTCTTTATAACCCCATTATGAGAAAATTTTTTTGCAAATTTAGCCTTAATATTGGTTATTTTAGATTTACTCGTGTCGGGATGATTAATAAGATAATTAATTGTTGCCCTGGCAATTTTTTCTACCTTTTCAGCATATTCATCTGAGGGTGTCATTCAATTCAATAAATTATATTTTTTTTTACTCTAATTATTCTTATAATCATTTGAAGTGTTTATAAGTCAAAAGTTTTTGTTTCTTTTTTAAACAGAGAATTTGGATTTATTTTCGATCTATTTTTTAGCAGCAAGCTGCAATGATGCTCAAAGCTAGGCATGCATCATTTCAAAGGAATTTTTCTTCCAGTAAAATCTCTTTTATTTTTCCCAAAATCTTCCATTTTATTCAAGAGTTCCCTGTCAAAAATAGGACCATCCTTGCATACCAACAAACCCATTGGATCAATGGCACACAATCCACACAAGCCGCATCCACATCTCATGATTCTTTCAAGACTTGCTTGCATCTCGATTCCATATTTATTGCATGTTTTAAGAAGCTCGTACATCATTTTTTCCGGGCCACATGTGTACACAATAGTATCATTATATTCTTCAATATCAATGTTTTTAATTTGATTATCAAAAATCTCCGGGGTAAAGCCTTTTTGTCCATAACTTCCATCATCTGTACAACAGAAAAATTCGCAATCTTCTCTTGTTATATCTGAGATTTCGTCTATAAAGAGTAATTCCCCGTCTTCTTTTGCACCTTCAATTATTTTAAAGTGAAAATTGGAACGTTTTAGTTCATGTGAAAGAAATTTTAGAGGAGCCATCCCGATTCCGCCTCCAACTAGAAATACATGTTTGCACGAACTTGCAGGTAATGTAAAATGATTACCAAGCGGACCTCTTACTCCTATATAATCACCTGCTTTTAAATCATAAAGAGCTTTAGTGCATTCTCCTATAACCTTGACTGTTATAGCCCAATTACCAATATCATCACAAAAAGATATGGACATTGGAATTTCGTCGACTCCTGGAACCCATAGCATTGCAAATTGACCAGGTTTAGGGACGACACCATTTTTCATTTTAAAATAGAGAGTTCTCACCCTATCACATTCATTGAGTACTCTCGTAATTTTTATGGTTTGGATTTTTCTTTCAGTCAAAATCAGGTACCTCCTGAATGTTGAATTCGTGTGCCAATCCTATTACTTCATGAATGCTTTTAAATTCGTTTTGTCTAAGATATTCTCGCATTCCATCGGTGATATTCTTGATGATATCGAACCCCTCGCATAATGCTGTTCCAATCTGCACCGCCGTAGCACCTGCAAGAAAGAATTCGATTACATCCTCCCATTTAAACACCCCTCCACACCCAATTATGGGAATTTTCAATATTTTATAGAGATCATACACTTTTTTAATAGCAATTGGATGAATGGCCTTTCCAGAAAGACCCCCGCTCCCGTGAGATAATATTGGTCTTCTCGTGTTCACGTCGATTGCAAGTGCTTCAAGAGTATTTATGGCTACCACCGCATCAACACCTGCTTTCTCAGCTGAAAGAGCAATTTCTCCAAGATTGGTAACATTAGGGTTTAATTTGGCGAATAATGGGATGGATAATTGTTGCTTTAAATAGGATATCACATTGTATGTTAGATCTTTATCAGTTCCTATCGAAGATACTTCTGCGTGCGGACATGAAATGTTAATTTCAATTGCATCTGCACCTGCCTTTTCAGCTTTTAAAGCAACTTCCAAGTAGGTTTCTTTTGTTTCTCCAAAAACGCTTACAACCAGGGGAATTTCACGTTGCTTTATTAGTTTTATTTCAGGTAAAAATTCATCAATCCCAGGATTTCCCAATCCAACGGCGTTTAAAAACGTGCCAGGGTAAATTTCAATGATAGAAGGATTTTTATATCCTTTTCTTGCTACGGGACCAATAGATTTTGACGTTACCGCACCTCCACCAGCTTCAATAAACCTCTTCATTGAAGAAGAAGATACACCGAGAATTCCAGAAGCTAAGATCAAGGGGGTTTCTAATTTTAAACCCTTTAATTCAATATTTAATTTCATGTTTTAGAATTTGTTTGTTGAGTATGATAAATTACTATCCATTATAATAATGTGGTTATTTATTCGATTAGAAATTATTTATTAAATAAATTGCTACATTAAGTGATATTTACAATAAGGGTTTTTTAAAAATGAAATGTTATATCATTGATACGTTAAGTGGTCTTTTCGCGGTCGATGACTCTGGAGCGAGTATAAATTTTTTGGATTTCAACGATAATGACCAAAATGTCATTAATTTCTACAAATCACTTGAAAAAGGTGAATTAATTCCAGAAATTAATGACATGTTCTCGGAATTAACAAATGCCGGCTATCGAGACTTTGTTTTTGACAACATTCAATTTAAAAATGTGATTGATAAGAAGTTGCAACAGGTTACTACTCAGCTGGAAATTGCTTCCTTGGAATTTAGAAATTTCAGATCTGATTTAGAAAATCAGCTTCATAATATTAGCATCCATAAAACAAAGCAAGAGATAATATTAAAACACAAGAATATCAACAGAGAATTAATAAAAAGTCAGATAAGTAAAGCCGGTGAAAAGGGAGATGTTGGAATCATTCAAATAACTGAAACATTAGAAACACTAAAAAAAACGATAAGCTTATTTTCAGTTCGATTAAGAGAATGGTATGGCATACATTTTCCAGAATTGACAGATAAGGTCATTGAAGATAATATTATTTTAGCCAAATTGGTTTATTCTTTAGGGCATAGAGATAATTATTTACTTGAAAATCTTTCTGAAAAGTTTGATTTAAGCGATAAAAGAATCGAGTACTTGATTGAAAATGCAAAAAATTCTATGGGTGCTGAGATAGATTTGTCCATGGTAAAACAGTATGCAAATAAAATTTTAATGCTAGACATTTATCGAGAAGAATTGGAAGAAAACTTAGAGGAGATAATGGAACAAATTGCCCCTAATTTAATGGCAATAATAGGAAGCTTGATTGGTGCTAAATTGGTAACAAGAGCAGGAAGTTTGGAGAAATTAGCATTCATGCCTGCATCAAGAATTCAACTACTTGGTGCTGAAACTGCACTCTATCGTTTTCTTAAAACGGGGAAGGGCATCCCGAAACATGGCTTAATATTCCAATGGAATCAAATTCGTGGAAGCAAGGGACATTTACGCGGTAAAATAAGTCGCATTGTTTCAGGAAAAATTGGAATAGCTGCAAAAGTAGACTTCTTTAAGGGTACATTTATAGGAGAAGAAATATCCCGTGATTTGTATAGAAAAATCAAGGAAATAGAAGTCAAGTTTCCCACTCCTCCAAAAAAGCCTAAAAAACCGGTACAACAAAATAAATCAGCTATGAAATCTAAAATAAAAAAAGGGCGAGGAAAAAAATGAGTAGTATAGAGATACGAGAACATCCCAAATTTTTTAATGTATATATATCTGGACCTCCCGATAACTTAAAGTTATATACAAGGAACTTGACTCCTGGAAAAGATGTATACGGAGAAAAATTAGTCATTTTTCGAGATAAAGAATATCGAGAATGGGATCCTTTCAGAAGTAAACTTGCCGCGATTTTATTAAAAAATCCCCAATTAAACTTTTTTGAGAAAAATTTGAATTGTTTATATTTAGGGGCCTCATCAGGTACAACAATATCCCATATTTCTGATATCATCACTGAAGGAGTTATATATGGTGTTGAATTTGCTCCAAGAAGCATGAGGCAACTAGTTCAAAATACCGGTGAACGCAATAATATCATCCCACTTTTAGGAGATGCAAATTATCCTGAAAGTTATGCAAAATCCATTTTTACAGAACTCGACTTGGTATATCAAGATGTTGCTCAACCTAATCAAGCTGAAATAGCATTGTTAAACTGCAATTATTACCTTAAAAAAGGGGGCATTCTTATAATTGCGATAAAATCTCAATCTATTGATAGTTTAAAAAATATTGATGTAGTTTTTGAAGAAGAAAAACAGACCCTTGAACAATCGGGATATGAACTAGTGGAAAGCATAAATATTCAAAAACATGCAGATAAACACGTTGTTTTTATTTTTAAAAAGAGAATTAGTTAAAAAATTCAGTTATTTTTTTATTCCTAACTTCTTCATTTAGCATTTTTTTCGTGGTATCCCAAGTTTTTCGGGCAAATTCTGGAGGTTTTTTGTATGTTTTTATCCATTCCTTGAGGAAGTTCCTCGTTTTTTCGTCAGAGGAATATCCTGATCCAATTTCTCCATATTTTTGCTTTAATTGATCAATAATGTCGTCCCTTTTGTTCTTTGCAATTATGGACGCTGCTGAAACTATTGGAAATAGAGCATCCGCTTTATGTTTTGATATAATTTTTTGTGGTTTATAGTCTAATAATCTGGATATCGTGTTACCAAATCTTTCCTCATTAACGTCAACAGCATCCACGTAAAGGATATCTGGGTGTAATTTATTAACGATTTCAGCCATTTTTATTTCTTCAAGCCGATTTAAAGAAATATTTAGTTGTTCTCTCTGGTCAATTTCTTGGGGGGATACGACAATTAAATGAAAAGAGTGACATTTTTCTTCAATTAAAGTTGCCAGTTCTTTTCTTCTAGTAGAAGTTAACTTTTTTGAGTCTTTAACACCAATTTTCTTCAGAAAACCTAAGTTATTTTCAGAAAAACATACCCCACATAAAACTAATGGTCCTAAGACGGGGCCTTTAAGGACATGACCCTAATTGACTCATATTCTCCCTGCCTCGTCAATTCCACAAATAATTGATTGTTCCATTTTGACCAACATTTATAGAAACATGTCACCAGACTCTTCTTCTTTCTTTCTTGCTTCATCATGTGCTTTTTTCATTTCTTCAAGGATTTCTTTTCCTTTTGGATCCTTTCTGTACATGAATTGAACGAGTCTATTTTGCTTTAATTGTAATTCAAATAGGATATTTGCAATATGATTCATTATTTGAAATTGAACATCACACATTTGCTTCAGTTTATCGACATCACATTCATCGCAGTAATTAGTACATTCGCGCCAGTCATCAAAAAATAAGTCAATGTTGACATCCCTGCTTGTTTGTAAGCGATAAATGCAATCTTCGCAATTTTTATCCGCCATCATTTTATAATCATATATTTGCTTGATCAAGGTTTGTATATAATTCCATTTTGATTTATCATCGAGTTCCTTGAATTCTTCTTCCGAGAGCAAGGTCACTTTTAATTCATCCATTAATAATGCAATAATCGATTAAATAAAAAAATTTTTGAGAAAAGGAGAGATAAACTTTTTTTTTCATCTCTACTTAAATTATTAAAACTCTTCTTTCTGAAGATATTCAACAAATTCTCTCTCATCATCAAATTTTTCCAAACGTTTCATCTTTAAAATGGGGATTTTTTTATTCTTTAAAACTTCTGAAACCTTAAAATCATTATCCACAATAAAAATTCCTTTTCTTTGAAATAATTGAGAGAACATGAATAAAAAAGACTTGAAGCTTAACTCACTTATTTTATTTGTAGTAGCTGGGACTTTGGTAAAAAGCGGAAATATTGTATTTTCTTCATCACTCCTTTCAAATTTATGACAATGTATAGACAATTCAAAAGGTGTCAAACCTTTTTTATACCAATGTGGTTCAATACCAATATCTTGAATTACATTTTGCAAGTGGTATTCAAAGGGGGTGAGTTTTTGACCATCAAATGAATTTTCCTGTTTAATATCGAATTTAATATTCCACTCAAAAAAATCAATTCTTTTGAAAAGGGTATTGTCAGTATTTTCTAGTATTTTGATGATTTTTTCGGCTATTTGCTGAGAAGGTCGCATGGTTTCATTCTCATATGAGCAAATTGTCCTTTTAGCAACTTCAAGTTCATCAGACAATTCTTTTCTATTAACATTCTTTTTTTCTCTTAATTGTTTCATCAATATGCCATCGAGAAAGATAACACCACCACCTCTTCTAGCGAGGATATGGGGATATTTTTGATTTAAAATCGTGTTCTCAAAGGTATTAAATGTAATGAAGGGTAAATCTTCACGGACATATATTGTATTATCCTCTAATTCTTGATAACGATTTTTAATCCCAATTAAAATAGGTTTTGACTTTAATAATATGGACATTGATTTAATACCATTGATTATATCCATATTGAGATTATCAATGTTGGAGAATATTTTTATTAATAAAATTGAATTCTCCTTTTTAACTAAAAGATCAAAAC
>DXJM01000013.1 GCA_019057355.1 Promethearchaeota archaeon
AAACATAGATTATTGACATCATTCAAAATACTGTTGATATAATCTTCCATATCTTTTCATTTTATTAGATATAATAATGCTAAAGTGCATACCTTATTGAAAAATCAGATTATTAAACCCCACCACATCTCTCTCTAAAAATTCTAAGTTTATATATCCATTATCTAAATAATCTATAAAATGATAAAAAAAGGTAAATTCAAGTTATTATCCTATATTGTGGATGAAGATCTTATCTTTTACAAGAGTTTAAATAGAGTTAAAAAATATATAGGATTTTTTATCATGCAAGCCACTAGTTTTTATCCCTTGATATCAATTTTAAACAATCTCCTAAATAAAAGATTGATATGTTATTATTCTATACAAATTAATAGTAAAAATACTGAGCAATACTTCTTTTTTATCAATATTGAAAATAATACAAAAAATGAGACGATAAAACTCTGGAATTTGATAAAAGAAGAAATAAAAGAAAAAAATTGCCATAATGCTTTTTTAATTCGTAATAATTTAGAAAAAACATTTTTAGAAATACTAGATGATGATCTGAATAATAACAATCTTATTTTAAAAAATTCAAATGAACTACTACTTATTAAAGATAAAAAGAATATAAGGAGATTAGATTTTTATACAATTAATTTTGAAAATTTAGAAGATAAATCATTCTTTCTAAGTACTTTTTTAAATTATATTGACAATTTAAACCTGTTTGGGTATATTATTCTAAATTTTAAACAAATGGAGAATAATACTATAAATATATCTGTTTATTTCACTCTAATCTCAGAAAAGGAAAAGAATTTAGGGAATATTTCAGCAGAAATTAATAACTTCTTTAATATTGTATTATTAGAAAAAAAAAAGATTAGAATTAAAGAGATCGGTCATCATTTATGGCGATATGCTATTTTTAATAATTTTTATTCATTTAAAGATGTGATTGATTTATTCAAAACTGATAAGCATTATGATTTTAAAAACCTTCAGACATTTAATCTTCAGTTTGAACAATCCTTACTGAAAAATGGAATAAAATTTAGAAGGATAAACGAAAATATGGTTTTAATACAAGAAGATATTTTATTTATAACTTTCTTAAATTGCGATCCAAAAGTATTGTTACGGATTTTCAAGAAGTTTTATTCAAAATATTTACTATATATATTGATCTTGAATGAAGTAGAATATAAAGATCTGCTTAGAATTGACATTAATCAATTAAAAAAAGTTGTTATACTTGATATAAATGGTTTTTTAAATTTAGATCTTTTAGTTTTTAAAAAATAAGAAAATTTAGAAAATACCTAGATTAATCGCTATATCTTCAGCAGAATAGTCTGGATGAAGTTTAATAAATGCTTTTTTTACACCCTTCGGAGTAATTAATGTGTTTACTTTAATTACTTTTACATTATGTATCTTTTCTATAGCATTTTTTATTGTATTTTTATTTGCAGTTCTTTTAACAATAAATGCTAATTTATTTTCTTTCTCAATCAAACCAAAAGTTTTTTCTGTAATAAGTGGTTTTTTAATAGTCTTGTAAATTTTTTCCATTACATGCTCTCCTCGTATTTATTCAATTCATTGAATGCAGATTGCGTCCATAAAATTAACCTCCCTGGTAAGCCTCCAGGTGCCAAATTGTCAATGGAAAGGTCTCCAATTTTGATAATCTCCGTTCCAGGAATGTTCCTTGAAGCCTTTACAATACCAAAATCATCTTTTATGACAAAGAGTAGTCCCTTTCTTTTTTTATATTTTCGCCCCCTTCTTTTTCCTTTACCGGCTCTAATTTTCTTATTTGATTTTACCTTGTTTAATTCCTCTTCTAAACCAAATTTACATAATATTGAATAGATTTGTTCGGTTTTTTTTATTGTTTGAATTTTATCATCTATCACTAAGGGAATCTCTGGAATATTACTAATTAAATGACCTCTTTTTTCAACCCAATCATGATCTCCAGTTGCGGATAATGCGGATAATAAAGCGAGCCTCTTAGTCTTTTTATTCATTCTTTTTTCAATTTTTTTTTCTACTTTTATTGGATGTGTTGTCCTCCCACCTTTAGCAAACGGCACCCTTCCCACATTTCGGGCTGTAGGATACCCCGATCCCTTCAATCGTGGTGCTCGGGATAAACCATGACCCGTCCCCCAGCTTACAGCAGTATTTCTCAAGCCTGCCCTTGGATCCCTCCCTTGGACTTGTTTTTTTCGGCTCTGAGATACTTCCGTTGCTTTTTGAATTAAATCTTTTCTGGGTTTAACATCAAATACTTTAGGTCTAGCAATCGTCTCTTTTTTCTTAATATCTAAATTATAAACATTAACCTTTCCCATATAATCACCTAACTCTCATTGTCTATTTTTTTTGTTGGCTTTCTTTGTTTATAAATGTAATTTCTGGAGATTGTATTACAAATGGACTCTTAGGTCTTAATGCTTTTCTTATTCGAATTAACCTTTTTTTAGGTCCGGGTATTGACCCTAATATTAGAAGATAATCTCCTTTAATGAGTCCATAATTAATAAAACCACCTTTGGGGTTTATTTCTTCTTCATTTTCACCAATAACCATGATCCTTTTATTATATTCGGTTCTTTGATGAAAACCCAATTGTCCAGGTCTAGGGGTTGTATAGGAAACTCTAGCTGGATGCCATGATCCAATACACGCAACAGCTCTATGAATCTTGCTATTTTTTCTTGTTAAGATCCTTATCCCGCTTCTCTTAACAGGTCCTTGAAATCCCTTACCTTTTGAAACGGATATTGCATCTATCAATTCTCCATGGGTTAGAACATCTCTTGCTCTTATTTCGGTACCCAGTTTTTCTATTAAAGAGATAAAGCTTTCTTTTGGATTGGTTGTAGCAAATTTTATTTCGATAATATCTGGTTTTTTCCTAGAAATTGATGTCTTATAAGGTTGAGTTTGAAAAATTCCTCTAATTTCACTATTGTTATTTATTTTGGTCAATAAATTCTCTTTAATTTTTTTAAAGTCATATTTTTCCTGATCTGGAATGCTAATCCTTCTTGTTAAAAAGTCATTTATTTCCTGTGTAAAAATGTCTCCGATAATAAAATTTCCATATTCATCTTTATTATAGACTCTAATTCCAATAAGAATTAATGGAGGTGCCTCGATTATAGTTACAGGTTTCATTAATTCTTTACCATAGTAGGGACTATTTTTTTGATCTTCTATATAAGTTAGATGTGTCATTCCAACTTTAAATCCTGCAAAACCCTGAAATAAATTGTCTTCTAAGAAATTATTCCAATGCCTTACACGTCCTTTTATTGAAGCAGCTCTTTTCCTTGGTAGAAATGCTAATGAACCACGTCGCGGAGCACTTTTCTTTCGATGTCCCATATAGTATCACTTGACATTGAAAATATTTCAAATTAAATAAATTTTGTGATAAGCTGGTTATAGCCTTCCAATAAGCCAAATTATAAAAAAAGATGGTTGTTTAAAAAATCATGTTTAGATATTAGTTTAATGTCAAACGCAGCATATAACAATTCTTTCCTTCAAGAAAATTACACGCTAAATGGTCAAAAAGAATATTATCTTGTTATAGACTGTAAAAATTGTCCTGATCAAAAAAATGAGTTTTTTAAAAACGAAAAATGTCTTCATTGCGTTTTATTAAGCATTTACAATGCTAAGAAAAAGAAGTTTAAAGAAGTATTAATCAATTCCAGGAATTTAAATATTACAGAAGATCAATTAAAATTATTGTTTGAATACTTTAAAAAACTAAAAATATTAAGAAAATATTATAAAAAAATTCAATATCTTAAAGATGGTAAATGCATCTATAAAGAATTTGACTGCAAAAGATTTCAAGGATTAAAAAAACTTAGCGAAATATACTATCTTGATCCCCTCTATTTTTTTAATATAATCTATAAAACTTTTAAATCATTAAAAAAGAAGCGCGTAAATGATTCCAATTGCATTAACTGCGTTAGAATAGTGAAACATAGTTTAGATTCGGTTCTAAAGCGTTTATATGAATTCGAAATCATTAGAATATATCTTCGTCTTAAAGGTGATGATCAACAAGAGAAGAATTTTGGGTATTATTATGAGAAACTACTATTCAAAAAAGGGATTATTGAAGATTATACATTCAATTTACAGGATAAAAATGATTTCGTGAATGAAAAATTAATAAAGACCTATAATCTTGGAACTCCTCCATTGTATCAAGTTTCAATCTTTGACAAGCATGATGAATATGAAAAAAGATATGCAATGACTTTTTTTTTCAATTCAAAGTCAGAGCAAAATTTTTTTAGAGGAATAATTCAAGATATAACCAGAAAACTAGATTCAATAAAATTTGATAAAATCGTTACTTTCTCTGAATTGATTAACATTTATAGAGAAAGCTCAAAAAAATATCTTGATATTAAATACAATAGATTATTAGATGAAGAAAAAGAACGCATTGCTTATTTAGCTACTTTGAAAAAAGTAAATCTCGAAAAATTATTCCCCTTTTTAATTGATGATCATATTGAAGAAATTTTTTTAGACTCACCTGATGATACTATTTATTTGAACCACCAAGAGTTCGGTCGATGTATAACACTAATCAAACTAAACATGATGGAAATTGAACGGATAAAAACATTCTTAAGAATTTATAGCGGTCAAAGACTTGATTATTCCAATCCAAGCTTGAAATTTGTCATGAAAAATGCTCTCTTCCATTGTAGGTTTGCTATTGATGTTGGACCACTCCAGAATGATAATTTTGGATTAGATATTAGAAAATTAAACAAGAATATTCTTTCAATTCAAGATTTATTGAAAAATGGAACATTTAGCTCGGAAATTGCAGCATTTCTATATTTTTGCATAATAAAGCGTATTAATATCACAGTAGCGGGTCAAACGGATACTGGAAAAACGACACTAATTAATGCACTAGATTTACTCACCCCTAAAGATTTTAGAAAGATTTATGTCGAAAACATAGTGGAGTCACTAAATCAAAGAGGATTCGAGAAACATCAATTAAAATATATCGTAGATTCGACCGAAAATGAGCAAGATCCGAATATATATTCAAAAAGTAATCAAATTAAAACACTATTGCATCGTTCTCCGGATCTTATCTATTTAGGGGAGATTTTAACAAAAGAAGAAGCTCAAGCAACGTTTCACTGCTTAGCATCTGGTTTAAAAGGTTTTCAAACAATTCATTCTAATTCGATAGAATCATTGTTGAACCGATTTATTTATTTTTTTAATATTGAACCTAGCTGTTTAAATGACTTGGGATTAATCATATTTATGAAGAAAATATATTATAGGAGGATATTAATTTCAGTATCTGAAATTATTGATGATCCTCAAAATATAAATAAAAAATTTCATGATATTTTTCATTATATACCTGAGTCTAAGAGCTGGATTTTATTGGAATCACTATATAATACTCGGATTTTAGAAAATATTAAATGTTTCGAGAATATTAGCGAAAATCTATTTAAAGAATATTTAGCTATTTATAATCATATTTTTGATTGGCTTTATAAATCGCCAAAATTGGAAAATGAACAAATAATTTCTTTTTTTCACAAAATATCTTACCATTCCATTAACTCATTGGAGAGTTTAAACGATTTTTGGATAAATTGGAGAGATACTCATACATTTTCATAGGATAAAATTCGAATTAAAGGATTATTTTGAAAATAAAACAATGAGGTTTATATTATTCATTATAGAATGAATTTTATGACAAATATATTAGAAAAATCGTTGTTAATTGGATTTGGACTGTTTATATTAATCATCTTTCTTTCCTTTTCCGCACCCTTCATAAATGCAATTATTACGTTTAATACACGTGAAAAAAGTGATTTAAACTCATATTTATCCTTTATCGATGATATTGATAAGGGAATTAATCATGTTATTGAATATCAAGATAGACAATTTATCCAAACAATCGAATATCCTCAAGGTCTAAACATAACTTTTATAGAAAAAATGGCGAAATTTAATTTTTTTCTTGCTAACCAATACTGCCAGAAAATAATCGAATATAATGAATACTTCATTGCAAAGCAATTTTATAATATCCCTCCACAATACTATGTTTTAAATATAACGATGGAATTGTCAAAAATCTTAATTACCCTAATGTAAAGATTAATTGAGAGAATAATGAAGTTACTGAATAGATACATTCAGATATGCAAGTTTTTTCACGATAAAAAGGTTCCAAAGATTAAATTTAGAGAAATTAAAGAAATTTACAAGATAATATACAAAGAAAGATATGGAATCGATGAAGAGGATGTCAATAAAGCAACCTTTTTTTTATTTTTTTTCTGTTTTTTTATAATAATGGTCTTATTTTCAATTTTTTTAATTAACTTAAATTTTATCTTTGTTACTGCCACTTCCTTAATTATTTCCTCGTTGATATCATACAGGTTTACAACGATCCTTACTAGGGTGTTATCTAGGTTAGAAACAAGAATAAATGTCCTTTTAAACTTCATTAAGATTGATTTTGCCCTAGTTCAAAAGACTTTAAAACCTAATTCCGATTACTGTCTAAATTTCATACTTCTGATGACATATTATAAAGGGCCATTGTCTAATGTTTTTAAGGAAATTATAAAAAAAATACACGAAGGAGCGATGCCAGAGGAACAAATCTCTCATGTGGTAACTCCATCAAGTGATTTTAATGAATATTTAAATGACTTGATATTGTGTAATTTTAAACCAAATAAAATAAAAAAAAAATCGAAGAAAACACTATCGAAAAAAATTTTAAGATATTTATAAAACAGCTACAAAATAGAATTTCTATCATCTTTTTTTTTGGAATATTTTATCCAATAGGGCTTTCG
>DXJM01000139.1 GCA_019057355.1 Promethearchaeota archaeon
CGATCTGATATTAAAGTTAAGATTACAGAAAGTATTGAATTCTCATGAATAAAGATGATTACATTTTTATGATCATTGATAATGTATTAGTGTTTGGTATTAACAGTGATCTGCAAGGAGATAGACTTCAAGCACATTTAGAAAAATTTAACGATAATATTATTAAGGCGGTTGCAGGTTTTAATCAAAAATTTCTAGAACACTTTTTAATTATCTCAAAAGGAAAAACACAAGAGGAGATCCAAGAAGAAATTAAAAAGATGGAAAAAATTTCCGTAATGATATCGCCTATGGGAAACTTACATTATTTACGAGAAGAAAATTTAGAATTCATCTTGACCAAGTTAGGAGCTTTTAACCTAGAAGAAATAACTGAAGATCAAGTCATAAAGATTGTAGATGAACAATTAGAAAAGCAATTTGGAGGTGGAGGAAATTATACCGAAGCTGCAGCATTGGAAGGACAACTCCAGAGTGCAGCTTTTTATTTATCAGGAATAGGATACCCTCAAACCGTTATTGAACAGAAACTTGATGAAGTAAGAAAGGATCCATCAAAATTAGATGCATTATTTAACGTACCAGAAATGGGTGCCTTAGATCACCCTCCCGAGTTTAGTGGAACGAGTTCTCAACGAATAGAACAGAGTCAGGATGTGGATAAGGCGATTAAAGGCTATATTGCATCATTAAAGCCTGATATATCGGAAGAAAGGGCGAAAAAATCGGAAATCATTTTAGTTGAATTGCGAGAATTAGCAAAAGAATACATGAATGAAAACTATGAAAAAGTCTTGAGATTAATGCATCCCGACCGTCTTTTAAGAGCAGTTAAAATGTTAAAAGATACTAAAAAAAAATCAAAACGAGTTCAGCTCTATTTGGAATGGTTTTTCTGTACGCACCTTATAAGCTCTGTCGAGTTTAAAGTTGAACACTGGCAAGTAAGCTCTCACGCAGGGCATGGTCAAGCAGGAGTTTACACCGCAGGAATTGATTTTTCTCGATATGATGTCATCATACGAGACTTTAATGATGCTAAGCTCACAAAGGTTATAAACATAACAAGAAGGATTTTACAAACACCTAGCAAGAAGGCTGTGCAGAAGCTAGCAAGTGATTTAGTCGCAGAAACTGGCTTTGATGAGCATTTGTATTTCACAGATTAACAGAGATCGATAAATCGCACGCTTACTCGCTATTCTCTGGTTTTAGAGCATGAAAATTATCAAAAAGAATTACAGAGTGATCAAATACTCCCATCGTTCCTTTAATTTGTCAGTACTTTCTTCGTATTTTTTTAATATGTCTTTAGCGGTGCTCTCTTCCTAAAAAACTGTAGGGATCGAGATCTTTGATCAGATCGCGGTGGTATTTTAACATCCTCTCATCTTCAGCGTTGTATTTTTTTATCTTGTTCATTTTGATTATACGTAATTCCTCGATCTTTTTGGGATACAACCATTCTGCGATATAAGCATGGTTTCCTTGCCTGACCATTTGTATGCGGGGAATTCATACCCCTTTTATCTTCAATGCTTTATCCGTCCAGTGAGCTAAATCGGGGCGCATTTTGAGGGAGTGAACAAGAATATAACCGTTTATCTTACTCCAAGCTGAAAATGTGAGGACTTAAATTCCCAGTCGGTATCGGTATCAATGACCTCAATGCGGGAAACCTTGAGAAAAAATAACCAAAATTTTTTAAAGCATTTATCGAGGCTACGAGACATAGCCGTCTTCCTTTAACCGCTCAAAAATGGAGCCGTCGTGGCTGGAGTAGACTATTCTTTCTTTCGGAGTTCTGTTACCGAAACCAAGCGCCGTCAATGACTGGAGATTTTCGATCGAGCGGGGAAATGATTTGATGGGATTCAAGTATAGTCTTATTAATTTCAAAGATTTAAGATTTCCAATTGACTCAGGAAGCGTGGTCAATTGATTACTTGATAAGATCAATTCTGTTAACCTGCTGAGATTCCCAATGGATTCGGGAAGCGAGGTAAATCTATTACCAGACAAATCCAATGAGGTTAAATTTATTAGGTTCCCGATGGCCTCCGGTAATGATGGTAATAACATGCTTTTGCATTCAAGACGTTCAAGATGAGATAAAGTAAATAAACTTTCAGGTAGCTGAGAAAAATTATTGATATTCATAAAAAGATTCTTTAAGAATTTTAATTGTGAAAATGATGTAGGTAGAGTAGTTAATTTATTACCTGATATATCTAGATCACTCAATTTCTTTAATTTTCCAAAAGATTTTGGTAAGGCTATTAGATTATTGCTTTTTAATGATAAACTTAATAAATTTTTTAGCTTTCCAATGGATTCAGGTATAGATTTTAACTTATTTTTAAATAAGAATAATGTCTGGAGCTTTTCTAGTTCAAATAAAGATTCTGGTAATGTTATAAGGTCATATCTTATTACCCGTAATTCTTTTAATGATTTTAGCTTGCCAATCGTGTCGGGTAGCACTTTTAAGGTGAAAGGAGAGCAAAACTGATCAAGATACAGTCTTTCGAGTTGCTGGAGCTTGGGATGGGACACAACGTCTTCGGCGGTCAGCGCGCCAAAATAGCCCTTTAAAATCAGGTACTTGACCGTTTTTTCGAGGGTCAGCTCGCGGGGCTCGGTAGCGAACCGCTCCTTCCATTTTTTAACACGTTCTTTGAATTCTTCAGGTTCATAAAACTCTTCTTTAAGCGTGACCACCTCTTCATGAGTTCGAAATTCTCGCTGGTCCTTGAGAATTTTCAAGCAATCTTTCCGTAGCACTTGGATCACATCTAATCCCTTCTTTTCCTCATCATTGAGAAGATATAGATAGCCACCCCGCAGCAATATTTTCATATTATTGTTATTATTACTATTATTTGGACTTTCTTCCTTGATAGCCTTGATAAAGGCCTTTTTGATGACGTCTAGCAAGACCTCCTGCTCCTCTTCATCGAAACGGGAAAGATACACGTCTCTCCATAAATACTCGATGGTAGGAAGCCACCCGCTCTGAAATCGCTTGGCACATTCCTCCTTGAACTTCCTCTTGGCACGTTCATCGCCTATCTCCCCCAATCGAAAGAGCAAGGGAAAACCGATTCTCGAATCGATGAGCCGAGAGTCATAGTCATATTCAATCCAAGCCTGAAGGTTGGAACAATGACCCCAAAACTCTTCTTCGGGCGAGATATTGATATTTCCCTCATCGTGGGGCAACACGCCCATTGCTTGGTCGATTGATTCAATCTCATCGAACTTTTCAACCTCGGATGCGGGAATGCTAAACACGAGCGAGGCGCACGTCCAAAACTTTTCGCCATCCACGTGTACTGTGGTCTTGCCCTTTACTAATTTCAAGGTGACATGCTCGTTTAAGACATGTTCCAGAATTTTTTCTTTATCTTTTTTCATCTTTCTTTTTTAACTTTTTTTCTCGTGCGGCCTTGATGAAAATGGTGGTTGCCATTGTTAATCTAGCCAAATCAAGTTAATTACATCAGCGCTGCTTTGATAAATTTTCCACCCAATGCTACTTTTGTTAATGCGGGTAACATGGAAAACAATAACCTTCCTGCTCTTCTCGTTCCTTTCAAGTCATAATTCTCCAAATCATGCATTCGATATGCTTCCCAGATTTCTCGTCGTATTTGTTTGTCCTTATTGATAAGTTTTACATACGTGCTCCATAGTGTTTTTACGTGAGTACCAGCATTATAAAATAGATATTCTGAACCTTCTCCATTTGCAAAATAATTATTCAGAAGAACATGGTATAATTCTTTCTCATAATTGCAAAGCTCGATTTGACTGAAGGAGCTATTCATTTCTATTAATGATTTTATGGTCTTTGCGGCGAGATCGGCAGAACACAATCCACATAATAATCCTTCATAAAAGAAAGCAGTGACGACACCTGCCGCCTCCCCTATAACCATCATCCTATCTTTTGTAAAATCTTTAATAGGATGCTTGGAAATGTTGGTAACAATAGGATTTGGATCTTTTTTCAAACCTTGGATAATTGGTTGAATTCTTTTATCTTTTAGCCAGAGGGAGTGGTGTGCACTTTGGGAAGGAGTGTGGAGCCTCAGAGGGTGCTTTGCTGGGGTGTTCTCAGTGTCTGCAGTGTGGGAAATGAGACAGTTTGCTGCTGCCCAGCCTCCAGGCTGTTGCAGGAGTGATAACTGCTAC
>DXJM01000140.1 GCA_019057355.1 Promethearchaeota archaeon
ATAAGATAATCTTAATTATATTTTTTCTTTTATGTAGGTTTCCAAATATTGCAATTATTATTGTTCTAAAATAAGATCCTTTATGTATTTATTAAATAGATTCTTCATTGAGAATCATTGTGAAAAGGATTTTTAAAATATCTCTTTGAATCAAGAGTCCAATTAAAGTTTTATCATCACCATTTACAACTGGGAGACGTTCAATATCGTGCTTGAAATATTTTACAAGCGCATCTTTAATAGTATTATCTTTTCTTATAACAATTGGTTCAGGAGTCATTAAATTCCTTACCGTGGTATGGGGGGAATCCAAAGAAATAGCAAATCGTGCTAGACGAATATCTCTTTGAGTAATAATCCCAATTAAATGCTTTTCTTTTGGATTATTAACTACAGGAATGCCTCCAATTTTCTTTTTTAGCATGAAAAGCTCTGTAGTGCTAATTTTCTCATCAGGAGTTATGTAATAGAGGGGATCGCTAATCATTACTTCTGATACCTTTTTTTCAATGAAATTTTTCAAGATATTGTTATCCATATTATTATCCGTACCTTAAAAGTAAAAAAAAAAATTTAGACCTAAGTATTAATCTCTAAGGAAATTGATCACTATATGACTAAAAAATATTTTTATTAGATCCTAAGCACTTTTCTCAATTTTATTCAAAATTTTATTAAGGTCTTTTTCATAGTCCTTGTATACTTTTAACAAATACTTGCCCCAATCATTAAGTTTAATCCAGCCTCCACCGCCACGCCCACCTTTTCCTGTAATTACTGGAGACATTCCTGTTCTTTCTTCTATTCGTTTTAAAATATTCCAAGCATATTTATATGAATAAGCTTTAGGTTTTATATTTAAAGCTTGGGTTAAAGATCCATCTTTATTTTTATCTATATTTTCAAGTAATTTGGTCCACCCTGATCCACCAAGCTTTTTATTGTCAAATTCTAACCAAAATTTTACACGAATATCAATCTTAGGTTTTAATTCTTCAATATTAGATACATCTTCCATGTCAAATAGTGTTAGTTCATTATTATTAATTAATTTATTATTCAATGAGGAAAAACATTATTATCAAAGCAATTTTATTCTTTGTAAAACTTAGAAAAATTTAATTATGTTTTACAACAGAGGAGATTCAAAAAAAAAAGCACGTGAAGTAGTTAAAAACTTGTATTTTTTTCCTGAAAATGGCATCTTGGATTGTAATATCTTTTGCTTGGTAGATAATGCTTCAAAAGAGATAAATTTATTTGATATAGGAAATGCTACCAGTTTAAATGGGCTTTTTGAAGGATTTCAAGATCTAAATCTGAATTATGAGAATATTAAGAAAATATTCATTACTCATGAACATGTAGATCACGTTTTAGGGCTTTATCCTTTAGTGGAGAAAATGAAAGATGACCCTCCAGAGATTTTTGCCTATGATGAAACCGCAAGAATATTAAGAAAAGGAGATGTCAACCAAATCTTTCCTGGAAATCTTGGAATTACCCCTGAAATGTTTGGAGTGAAAATCACGCCCTTAAACATAACAGATTTAACTGATAAAAAAGAAATTAGGAGTTCAGGTTTTACATTTCAAATCTATCATACACCAGGCCACTCATTAGGATCGATTTCTTATTATGAACCGGAAAAAAAAATTTTAATTCCTGGTGATGTTGTATTTACGCAAGGGAGTTTTGGCAGGTATGATTTTCCTGGAGGATCTTTAAAACAACTGCAAAATTCAATAAAATTTATTAGCAGGTTGGATGTCATTTACTTGCTTCCAGGACATATGGATATAAGTGATAATGGAAATCAGGAAATCAAGTACTCATGCAATATGATCCAGATGTTTGGTGGAACTTGATTGAGTTTCCTTTATTTGAAATAATCACATATAGACATAAAAAAGAAAAGCTAGAGTTTAAAAAAGAAACTTTGATGTTAATTTGTTTGTTTTGTCTTGCTTGAATCATCTATTATTAAGAACCCATTCTATTAATTGTGGGATATTTTCTTTATCCATTTTGATTCCATTCGTCATCATATTAATGTCTTTGTTTGCATCCTCAATCCATTCATCAATATTTATTTCATTGAATACATCATAGTTGACATAATCTTCAAATCCAATTTGCTCGTAAATCGAAAGAAATTCATTGTAGAGAGGATTGTCTTTTTGAGTTTTGGACCAAGAATATACCGGTTTGATCAAGGAGAGGATCAAATTACTATGGGATTTGTTAGTTTGCTTCTCTAAGGTGTGAGCTAAAGCATGAATTGCTCCAACATACGCGTTTCCTACCATTATTCCGCCTAAATATCCTGCGCTCGATAGTTCAGATAAAGCCCTGGTATCTTTTAGATCCTTTTTAAGGGCATTTAATCCAGATTCTAAAAGAGATAAACAACTATGACCAATAGCTTTTAGGAAAGGAGTTCGAGCAACAGAGACCATTCCTTCACTTGCATGAGTAAATATATCTGCTGCTAAAACATAAAGCGATTTCAAATCGAAAGATTCCAAAAAGTTATAATCCATTACAGCCATGTCTGGGATAAAACTATCATTAAGATAAGGTGTTTTTACCCCTCTTCTATCAGTAATTACAGCCACAGAGTTAGCTTCTGAACCAGTGCTGGGTGTTGTTGGAACCGCTACGAGTTTAATCTCATTCACTTCAGAAAATTGTAGTTTGTGCATGTTTGAAAAATCAATGCTTGGATTGTTCAATACAAGTTTCAGGCATTTCGCAGTGTCTATTACCTTTCCGCCACCAATTGCAATTATCGCTTCGGGTTTAGAATGTAAATATTTTTCCTTTAATGCTAATATGGTTTCTTGCGTGGGATGAGTTATGATTTCCACCCTACAGGTTTTTTTACTCACGTGGGTTTGAATAATTTGATAATGTTCTGAATTTCTTATTGTATTAGAGATGAGTATCAATAAATTTTCTTGTTGAATGCTTTTTAAACATGAAATCGCATCTTTTCCATAATAAACTTCAGGGTTATAATAAATTCTACTCGTCCTTATCATTTTTTTTATCAATGTCATATTATCACCTTGCACCAAAAATTATTGCTTTTAAAATGATTTCTATTCGTTTGGTTTATTTTCATGAAGTAAAGTAGAGGGATTTAATACATCTATCACAAAATCTAAGCCTAGTTCTTTCAATTTTTTTTCAGTTGGGATTCCAGATTCTTTATCCCATCCTCGAGCTTCATAATATCCGCTTAGAACGGCTTGATATCCGTTTTCATCAAGGGTGTATCCTTTTGCAGGACCGATAGTATGGGGTTGTTTAAAAAACCTTTCAGGAGGATGATCATCGGCTCTTTTCCACCCTTCTCTTATGTTAAAACATTTAGAGAGCGTTTGGATTGCTTCTCCTCTTTTATAGAGATATTTAAATGTAGTATTGAACCCCGTAATAAGGTTAAAAGCTAATGCCATATCTTCATTGTTTTCATAGAGGCCCTGAGCAAACTTGCACATTATTAAGGAGTCTACTAAAGCAGAAGTGATTTCTAGGTATGCAATTGCTTTACCACGACCAATAGGATCATCATATTTGAAGCGATCATATTTTCCTCTAATATCCAGACCATACGCAAGATTTCTCAAATGACAGGCACCTCTTACCGATACACTTGCTCCGACTGCGAAAGCACTCATTCCATGAATGTCAAACGCGGGTAATTCCAATCCTTTAATATTCATTGCATAATAACTCGCATTTTTCCTTCCCATTTCCTCTAACCTCCTTCCGGCTTCTCGGGTTCCATCACTAAATATCTCTCCTGCAAATCCTTTTTTAAGACACATCTCTTCAATAAATCTTACCAAATTTTTCGTAGAACTAAAGGGGAGCTCATATCCTAAATCCTCTGAAGTAATTATGCCTAAGTCAAATAATTCACAAGCCATTGCAGCTGTTGCCCCTCCAGAAATACCATCAATACCCAAATCATCACATAGATTAATGCATTTAAGAATAGTAGGCCAATCAGAACATCCTGTAGCTGATCCAAAGCTATATAAAAGCTCGTGATCTACACTCACGACCAAATTCTGATACTCCTGATTTCTTTTAGGAACCTTTGCTAAATGGTCGCAAGCAATAGGACATTGAGTACAAGCTACTTTTTTAACTAACCATTCATCATTTAATATTTCAGCATTAACTATATCTATTTTATCAAAAACACCTTCTCGAAAATTATAGGATGGAAGCATTCCAAGTTGACTATACTTGTCCATTCCCGCAGCTGTACCTAATCCGCGATATTTTATAGTTCTTGGACCTTGAGACGCCTTTATCATTTTTTTTGCAAATGAATAGAATTCCGAGGATCTTGCTACTTTAACGCTCTTAGTTCCTCTAAATACAATTGCTTTTAGATTTTTAGAGCCCATAACAGCACCCATCCCCGTTCTACCAGCTTGTCTATTACGATCATTTGTAATGCAGGCCATTTTAGACATTAATTCTCCTGATGGCCCAATACACATTACGGCTAACCTCTGATCGCGGAATTCGTGTTTTAATAACTCCTCAGTTTCCCAGCAACTTTTTCCCCATAAGGTATCCTTACAGGAAACCAAATATCTATCATCATCATCAATGACAAGATAAACTGGCTCGATAGATTTTCCTTTAAAGACAATAACATCAACACCAGCTCGATGAGCTTGAGCTCCGATTGAACCAGATGAGATTGCAATTCCAAACATGTTAGTTAGAGGAGATTTGGCTAAAACCGCATATTTTGAACATGAGGGAAGGATAGTTCCAGAAAATGAACCTGTTGCCCATATAAAGATATTTTCTGGTCCTAATGGATCAATACCCGGTTTCAATTCATCCCATAATATCTTCGCTCCAAATCCATATGCCCCAATCCAATCAAGGCAGAATTCTTTTGATAATTCCCGTTCTTTAATAGTTCGACTAGTTAAATCCACATCTACTCGTATTCGCGAAAATCCTTCAATATTATCAGGAATTGTTTTTTCATCTGTTTTGCTCATTTTTTAACTCACTTTTATCATTATTTTATAGAAATATTGGTTAGCATGTCGATTTTTCGAAATATTCGATCAAGATCATCATTATAAATTAAAATCATTTTAAAAATATAACTTGATATTTAAGAAGTATGATTGAACCTTTTTTAATTTATACACTTATTATATACATTACTAACGTAATTCATTTTCAGGATCTTTTCTACACGTCTGGCTAACCGTGATTCACCCAAAAAAAGAAAAATAAATGATTGGGTTCCTAACGTGTTAATAATTGATTTTATATTTACATAGAAAGAAAATCTTAATAAGAATTATAATTTCAGTAATTATTTTTATTAATTTTTATTTTCACATCGACGCAAATCTTATTAAGTTGAATATCTATATTTATTAAATCAAT
>DXJM01000141.1 GCA_019057355.1 Promethearchaeota archaeon
ATAAAATTAATGTCTCATATAGCCACTTATACTTCTTAATCTAATGTGTTTTTAAATATTTCTAGAGAAATATGAACCTTTATTTATGTCGGCAGACAAAAATTAGAGTGATTAAGGCTAAAATATATGATATTATTTAAGGAAATTTTAGTATAACACATTATAATGCAGAAAATACCCATAAACCCAGCAACATTTTTGAAAAACATAGCCCTTGGGCGGTGAAGTCTTAAAATATAGGCATTGGGTATTTTTTCAAAAATTGATCTTCAACTCTTCATTTTTTAACACTTCAAGGGATCTATTCTTTATAGAAAGAGAGTTTATGAGTATTTTTTCGATACCCAGCAACTTTGCAAAATACCCAGGAACTTTGCAAAATACCCAGAAACTCGTATTTTATAAATTTATAAAGAAATTAAATCAATTTTTTTACTAGAAAAATAAGGTATTGCAATAATTCAAGAAATTCTTAATCATTATTCACCAATGTAAAAACACATCTCCTTTTTTAAAATAAATAAAACTATATAAAAAATCTCCAAAAGGATTAAAAAAGGGATTCCTGGTATTTTTTCAAGTCAATGAACAAAATGGATGTAGTTTTTCGATCTCTAAACCATTCAAATCCGCTTTTAATTTTTTCTAAATAATATGATTTCAGATCAATGGTAGTTTCCACTAATAATAAACGACACGCAATAATTTTACTTGCTTCCACAGATTTCTCCAAGGCAATCCTAATCAGGGATGTACCAAGTTTTTTACCTTTATAATCATTATCAACTCCCAAGCGTCCTAAAAGAACTATTGGAACCTTATCCATTCCAAATATTCTTGCATCCCCAGTGTTTAATTGGGATGCTGAAAGCGTGAAGAAAGCAATAATTTCATTAGTATCTTTCAAATAGAATGTATAGGTCTTTGATAATTTTTACTCTTGATTACTCATTGCTAAATGTTTCAAGAAATAATTTATATCCTCATCTCCACAATCAAAATGAGTACTAATCATTTCTTTACTTATTTCTTTAAACATTAAATCCGTCAATTAAAAAACCTTTTATAATTTTTCAATTTCTTCTAAAGAAATCGTAAAATCATTTTTTGTCAATTTTTTAAAGAAATCATGAGAAGATTTAAAAAAAGAACGAGTTTCATCGTCAATTTCTGTGATTTCAAGTTTTTCTTCAAGATCTCTTGCCTCTTGCTGAGTTAATACAATTTCTTCTGAATCATCAAAAAAGAGATTTTCTTCAGGTGTTTTTCCATCTTTCTCAGCTTCTTTTTCTCTTGAAGTGGTCATCATATTTTATATAGAATTACTGCTATAAATTATTTGTTACCGTTTTAGCAAAATTAAAGGTATTGACTTGTATTAGATCTAAATTTTTTTATATATAAATTTAAAGATACATTGAGATCTACTTTTACTACTTGTTAGATATAAAAAAAAAGTTTTATAAAGTTATAAAAAACGAAAAGATCATTTAAAATCTAAGATTTCAAATGTTCTTATATGGTTTCTAAAAGATTTCACGACGAAAAATGGAAATGGTATTGGATTATTTTGAGAGAATTTACTCGTCCTTAACTTGATCTCCGGTACTCATCCAGTTATCATCATCTATTCTTGTTAAAAAAGGTTCATGAGGTTCTTTACCAAGCATGGTCGGCATGGGATGGGTAACTTGATATTTTTCCCTCAAAAACTCGAGATCATCGACAGTTAAATTATCAATTTCTTCGTGAGTTAACTCGTCTAGATGTTTTTCCCTTATTTTTTTTTCTGTCGAATGTACTTTCATTTAATTATCTCCTTTTTGTTTTATTCCATTGTAATAAAACGACTTCAATCTTTTATATTTATTTGTCTATTTTGATGAAATATGTAGGATGTCAATGAAAAAAGATGGTAATAACTATTTATTTAATAGATTTTACAGATCCTATTATTGAATTTAAGAGGCATGATTAAAAAAGAAAAAAATAAAATTAAAATTATTTTACATGGTTATAGAGATTCCACTTGTCATAGAGTTGGATGTAGTCATCGTAATTGAACTTCACGTAGCATTGATATTTAACATTACTGACTTTATAGAAGGTTGATATCTTCTCTCATTCTCAAGATTGTAATGATCAATGAAAACTATTTCACTATTCAATTAAATTTAATAAAGATTCTTATAGCATGAATAGCAATTTAATCTTTTTATTCACTTCGAGCTTTATATCCTTAGAGATTTCACCTAATTCACCGATAATTAGATTCTTATCAATAGTTGCTATCTTGTCCAAGTATATAGTCGAGCTTACTTTCAAACCTGTTGTTGAAAACAACTTATGATTCTTGTCGATAAAAACATGATGAGATTCTATGGGATTAGGTTTAATTGAAGAAATAAACGCAACTACTACATCATTTGGTCTTTCAAGAAGAACCAACGCGGGTCTCCGCTTAGTACTTGTTAAATTCGTGAATGGTAATGGTAATAGTACGATTTTGCCTTTCATTTATATCGCTTTATCAAGTCTCGATCTGCATATAAGTCAGGTTCACTTTCTAGAAATTTCTTTAGAGAATATTCAGAAAGCTCGTGTAATTCGTGATTACTAATTAAG
>DXJM01000142.1 GCA_019057355.1 Promethearchaeota archaeon
ATCATGGGGACAACCGATTCGGTGGAGTCCGCAGTGGACCCCGCGCAGGCTTACGACTTCTTCGGGTGGGAGATCATTCAGAACACAGGGGCCGGTCTGGTCGAGATCGAACCCGGGTCATCAGCCACCGCCGAGGACTATAACCCCGCACTTACTTTTTTAGAATCAGCATCATGTCTCCTAATTCAGATGATGATACATTTTTTGAAGGACAAGAGGAAGAGGAAGACTGCTGTGACAGCCCAAAGATATCTCAGGAGGATGGTTATTATACTTGCTTGAATTGTGGATCGGTGTATTCAAGAGTTTTAGATGACTCACCGAGAAGAGCATTTACTCAAGAGGAAGTCCAAAAAAGAAAAAGTAATGAACGCGTTTACAGTCCTATTGGTCCTAGAACAATTATAAGGGGAAGCCGAGATGCCCGAGGAACATTACTGAGCCCAAAATACAAGTCAAAATTCAATAGATTAGCAAAAATACATAGATCTCTTACAACCAGTTATGAAAGAAATTTATGGATTGCGCTTCCAAACCTTCAGAGATTACAAAAAAGGTTAGGAATTCCCGATATTGTAGCTGAGGATGCGCTGAGAATCTACACGCAAACGGTGAAAAAAAAATTAACCATGGGTAGAAGTATTGATACATTATTGGCGGCATCAATTTTTTGTGCCTTAAGAGTACATGGTATTCCCAGAACTGTCGAAGAAATTACTAATGTTGCTCAAATAACGAAAAAGAAGGTTATTAGAAGTTATAGGCTTATCTATACGGAAATATTGCCACATTTAAATTTGAAGGTCCAGCGTTTTACTTCTGACAGGTATGTGGATAAATTTAACGATGAATTGCATCTATCAATGCAATGTAGGAATATTGCTGTTAAATTAATCCAAAAAGCAGGAGAAAGTGGATTTAATTCTGCAGGAAAGGATCCAAAAGGAATTGCCGCTGCATCAATTTATATTGCATCCAAGATCTGTAATGAGAATAGAACACAAAAAGAAATAAGCAAGTTAGCCCAAGTTACCGAGGTCACGCTACGCATGCGAGTTAAAGATCTGAGTAAATATGCGAGTTTAATAAACTAAAAATGATTCTTACCTTTTTATGGCACATTCAGAATCCTAAAATGAGAATCATTTCTTCTTCGAATAAAGGTAGAATGTTTAACATGTCTTTTATGTGGTTATCATATTGGGTAAGTTTGCCTTTTTTAACCTCAATAATCGATAATATCAAGCTTATTTCATACGTATCTTTAACCAGCATTTTATTAAGGCCTAAAGTGCTCAGATAATCTTGAATTATCTCTTCTATCTTTTCAGTTGAAATATTAGATTTTAATGATGATAATCCGTATAATAGAATGAGTAGCGCACTAGTTCTTAAATCACTTCGTTTTGCCGAGCTTTCAGCTAAATTGTAATATTTATCAGAAGCTTCATAAAAATTTTTTTTGTCTAAAAGTTTTAAAATATCATCATAATAACGCTTTTTCATAGCTTTTCTTTTTTCCATAACACTTTTTGATTCAGCTTTAAAATCAATCATTTTTTGTTGTAGCTTACTAAATATATGTTCTAACTCGAGTCTTTGTTTTTTATCATGATATTTTTCGGTTTTTATATCAAGTGTTTTCTTTTCATTTTCTATAGATATGATGTCCATATCTTCGTGCTCTTCTTTGAGAAAGCCATGGAGAATTTTTTTTTCATCATCAAATAAAGGGAGATTCTTCATTAATGATATTCCTTTCTTGAATTTGAGTTCATCATTAATTTGATAAATTTCAACTAGATACTGGATTAATATCACAGGAAATGTTTCAAAGAATAATTTATTTGAAGAAGAAACCTCCATTTCTTTTAGTATGTTATCAATTTCCGAATAATCGTTTTTTATAATAAGAAATAAGCAAGCCAAGGAAAAAGAAACGCCAGAAAGGTAATATTTATTTATTTTTAACAAACTAACCATGCTTTTTTTATAAAGGACAATGACTTCATCAAAATTTTGATTTTTTAATTGGGATAAAATCACATCAAAATAGGCTCTTTTAAAACCAATTCTTTGTTTTAATTCATCTTGTTGTTCGCGTAAAGCATCTTCAGCTTTTTGTTCAATAATTGAAAATTTTTCTTTTAACATTGCTTCCTTCGATGAATCCTTCGCAGCTTTCATAGTGTATTCCATCTTCTTTGCTTCAATTTTAGCTATCTTTTTATGGATTTCAATTTTTATTTTTTTATCTTCAATTTGGTCGTTATAAGCAAGAGCAGAAGAGAGATCTTCGATACTGTAAATGTAGAATTCCGCAATGTTTTTATAAATTTCATCAAAATTTATAGATATACTCTCTAAATATGCTGAGGAAATGTCTATTATTTTTTTTATCAAGCTAGTTGCTTTTTGTATTCCTGAAAGGTTTTCTTCCTCCTTTAAGTGATTCAAACACTCTTCTTGTAAAACATCAATATAGATCTTTACAATTACCTTAGATTCTTCATAAAGTTCTTGTTTTCTGAAGATTAATATTGATTCATCAAATATGATATTAATATCATCGTAAGTTTTATTTTCTTTAATCATTTTTAATTTTTCAACATAAACAGGAAATATTTGAGTTAAATAACGTTTTTTTATAAGATCACTAAGATTTGCAAAAAATTGAAAAAAATTTTGGAATAATTCCCCATCTAATAGTATATCCAAGGATTTGGTGAGGATTTGGTTTTCAATGTCTTCTTTTCCTATTTCCCTAAGAAAATCTGCTTGTGTCTTTATATGACTTGCTGCTTTTAACCAATCATTTTGTTCGATAAAACCGTTTGCTTCGTTTAATTTTTGCAGGTTGATTTTAGCAATAATATCCCGCTCCTCCTTGATATAATCTTCTAGAATTTCGACGCCCTTGCTGATTAAATCTTCCTTGGTTTTCTTTTCTGTGATTTTAGTATTTTCTTCGATCTTAGAACTATATTTTGTTAATTTCTTCTTTAAATTTAGTGAAGTTAGCTTGTTTATGAGGTTCGAAGCCATGCTATAATTATTTTTTTTCAAGAATAACTTTATCATATTTTCAAGATGATTATCGAGGTTAACTTTTTCTAGATTAAACGTTTCCCATAGATTTTCTATTTCATCAAATGTAAATTTTGCTTTGTAGATTTCCTCACTTTGTATTGATCGTGCAAGTATTTCAATCAAGACATCTAAAAGTTTAAATGCGAATTTTTTTAAATGTTCAAAAAGACTTTCTTTTTGATAGATTAACATGGAATAATACAGCTGATCTTTAGCAGTAGATAAATTTCCAATCGAAACTAAAAAATCGGAAGCAGCGATTATTTTATCAGAGATATTTTTCAATAAATCATTAATAGTTTTATGAGGTAATCTTTCAAGAATTAAAAATGCCTTTTCACATTTGCATGCTGAAATCCAGGCATTAATGGCTAATTCAAAGGAAAGTTTTATTATTTCTTTATCTCCTAACTCTATCGAGACCCAATGTCCAGCGCTCTCATATTGCCGTGCGGCCATTTCATATTTATTTTTATTAAAAAGTTGATTTCCATCAACTATCATGCTTTCCGCATTCTTTTTTTTAAATAGATTTGATAATTTCGGATCTACCTTTTCAATTACCTTACTCGCTTCAACATACAACCCTAATTTTGAAAAGAGATATGCTGCCTGTTCACGATATATAAAGACCTCTTCTTTTTCATAAATTTCGGCGATATTTGCTACATTCTTAATTGCTTTAGCAGCATAATAATAGTTTCTATTTTCATAATAAAAGTTAGCTAGTTGGATGAATATTGGAAATCGCATCCAAGCATTCTCTATATTTAGAGGAGGATCGCCGTTTATCATTGCGAGACAAATACATTGCAAGACTTGATGGAATTGATTTGAATTAATATTAGCAAATGTTTCAAGATTAGGATAATTAACCCAGATTTCCTCAAACAATTTGTTTGTTGAGAGAGGGATGACTCCGCTTGAATCATGAAATAAAATTACCGTTGGAATATCACGTTTGACAGACATTATGATGGGTAGAATAATTTTAAAATAGGTTAATTCTTCTTCATTGAGGGGATTTAAGAAATAGATAATTCCATCCACGATTGGAATCACCTCATCAAATTCTGCGGAAATAAGATCCGTAATAACATCAATTTCTAAATCACAAATGTTTTCTACAACATTAAATTCCGTAAACCATTCAATATGAGTTTTTCTATAGTCTCCCGTACATTCAAGCGCAGAAGAAATATATTGTAGAGTAGATTCTGGATCTCCCAGGCACAATACCTTGAATACAAAACGCATTTTCCTTCCTTCAAATTTTTAGTTGATCTGACAAGCAAAAATGGATTTTACTGATTAACAATAAAATATTAAAAAATTACACTATTAATCAATATAATTGAAAAGAAAATTTTTAATTGTTTCTCTATCTTCATCAAATTTTATCATAAAGATCAATAGTTAAAGGTCTTAAAATGGAACACGTCGAACGAAATTATCAAATCTTAGAAAAAAAAATGATTGATGTAATGGAGAACGCTCTTGAATTTGGGAATGAATTAATTGATAGGGAGTTAGACTTGGGTGTTCTTGATGCATTAATAAAACCCATAATAAAATCATTTTATAATTATTGGAGAAATACCGATGCAAAACAAGGGACTCTCAAGCAGATTAAAACAACCTTAGGGAGTGCAAAATATTTATGCATGAATGGAAATAGTTCAAAAGACAATTTTAATAAGATCGCGGAACAGAATTTTTATAAGTATTTGGAAGGAGATCAAGTTTACAGGCAGTGTAAGAAAAACCATAAAAATTATAAGAAATTAAAAGAAATTGTCAAAGGAGCATTCATCTCAAAAATAGAAGAATCGATGATTTTACTTAAAGTCCAAGATCAGGTTGAAGATTATGAGTGTTTGGTAAGATCCGCTTTTAAAACTAAAGAAGAGGCATATAGAGTCCTGGTTAGGCAACTAAATGATACAGATGAATGTATTAAAATTATTGAAGATGATTTATCAATTTTAAAAATTCCCACTGGTAAAAGCATTTTAATAAGAACATTGAGGAAAGGATTTGATGAAACTCGTGAAAACATGATAAATAATCTTGATACGATATATGGATAAATGTAAAATTTTTAAAAATTAGATATTTCGCTTGAGATAATTATATATCAAGATTTCCTCAAAGTGATGTTCAATCAATTGTATTCAATAAAAAAATATTAAAAAAGTATACTA
>DXJM01000014.1 GCA_019057355.1 Promethearchaeota archaeon
TAAAGAAAAAAGAATCGATTCAGAGTTGGAAAGATGAAGAAAACAGAGCCATACAAAATTTTGTGAAAAAATACGAAGAGTATTTAAATAAACAGATTAATTATGAGAGAAAACGAGCCGATGAAGATATTGAATGGAGAAAAAGAGAGTTCGAAAGTTAAAAAGGTAAACTCACTTTGCACCCCGCTTGCCCAAATAGAACAAATGTAGACCTCCAGAAAAGCGTCGGGAAAAATCATTCAATATTTTTCGTTTTCAAGGCAATATTTTCTTTTATATTTGTTAAAATCGGGAATATAAAAATACAATTGTTAAAATTAAACAAATGCCATGATTAATAAAGACGAAATCGAAGCTAAAGCGCAAGAGTTTGACATTCATACTGCTAATGTAGAGCGTGATTATGTTTTTGGTTGGCTACTTGCAGGAATTTATACAGTAAGTAATTTAAAAGATATTTTAGTCCTTAAAGGTGGCAATTGCTTTAGGAAAGGATATTTTGTGAATACCCGTTTTTCTAATGATTTAGACTTCTCTACCCAGTCTGCAATAGATGCAAATTTTATACGTCAAGAACTCAATAGAGTATGCGATTTTACCCAAGATGCAAGTGGAGTAAAATTCGAAAAAGATAGAAATAAAGTTGAAGAAAAGTATTCAATTGATAAAGAACGCAAGGTTTACCAAGCAAAGCTTTATTTTAAAGACTTTTATGGCAACCCAGATACAATAACTATAAGCGTGCGGCTTGATGTTACGCAATATGATAAAATTTACCTTCCTATACAGACAAGATTTTTGATCCATCCTTATTCAGATACAAATGAATGCCGGACAGAAATAAAATGTGTAAAATTAGAGGAACTTTTAGCTACAAAATTAAAATGTCTATTGCAACGCAGACATTCAAACGATCTTTATGATTTCGTCTATTCGATCTTCATCAATAAAGAAATAGATGTTAATCGTTCTGAAATTGCTAAAACTTTTTTAAAGAAGACTATCTTTGAACCAAGTCCAGGGGTCGTAAAAGGATTGCTGTTAGAATTGCCTTTCGATGTTTTTCGTGCTCTTTGGAACAGATACATTATCTGCCCAAAACAAAGCCGATTAGATTTTGATTTTGCAATTAACAGCTTCAAACGCAGCGTAGAAGATATATTTGGAGCATTTGCTATAGGTTATGGCCGGTTAGCATATTTCCCTGCAAGATTGAGGAATCCGATCATTGATGCAGGTAGGAATATAAGTTTGCTTAAATTAACTTACGATGGGATTCAGAGAGAGGTTGAGCCTTATTCACTAGTTTATAAAAGACGAAGAGATGGATATGGGCAGGAATATTTTTATGGATATGATAGAACCGGAGGTCGTACGAGCGGTCCCGGCATCAAATGTTTTGTTCACAGTAAAGTACAAGCAATAGAAGCAACTGATATGAAATTTGAACCTCGCTTTCCTGTTGAATTATTCAAGGCTGGAGAATACGGAGATAAAACTTATTTTGGATCGCCATTTTATAGACGGAGACCTATAATCAGAAAAAGAAAGGTTGCCCGTTACAAATCAGGTATAACTTATATTATTGAGTGCAGTTATTGCTATAAGAGATTTAGGCGATCAAAATATAATACGAGATTAAATAAACACAAAGACAAATATGGAAATATATGTTATGGAAGAGTTGGGCATTTAGTTGATACTGTTTATAGCTAGGGGAAATTAGAGATATTTTTATGATAAGCCAAATTCGCCCTAATAAAGCAGAAAAGGAGTTTTTAAATCTTGCTTATAATAGATTTTACGACATCTTTGAAGAGATAATGTCCGATTCTTTCTGGAGAAAGAACCGGTACTATCGTTTTAATAAAATAAGAGAGTGCTTTTTAATATATTCAGAACTATTAAATTATTTGCCAATCCAGTGGGTGCTTGAATATATTAAGAAGGCTCGACCTCCAACAGAAGAAAAAATTGGGAGAGACTTGTTTAAAATAATCAGAAATCTCTTGGTTCACTTCCCATTCTTTAATAACTGGGATGAGGTGTGGTTTAACAAATCGTTGGTTAATTGGTGTAAAGAAGGTCAATCTATTGATAAGTTTTTCAGAGCATACAAAAAACATGATCCAATAAAATATCGAATCTGGGATGGAGTTAAAAGAAAAATGACATATATAAGCATAAATTTCCCATCTCAATACAGTGAGGATGAAAAAATATTTCTAAAAAATGTTTTAGCCGAAAAAGACGGAGTTAAATTTTCAGCTATTTTAATGAAAAAAATCCTAGATACACAAGTCGAAAAATAGCTACTTTATTTGAAGTGCATATAGATCGATATAGATGTTTAAAAATCACTGATTGTCTTTTGTTTTAGGGGTTTTCGAAGCAACACCATCAGACTTTTACCTCTATTTCAAACCTCAATTTATTGTTTCGAGTCGCGCCTATCAAGTTGCTTTAAGAGTCAATTTTTCCTATTATTAATGTGAATATAAGGGAAAATAAAGATTTATTATTACAATTATTTATAGCATCATCGTTGGAATTATCGGTGGTTTGTTATGGGGAAATGTGCTCAGGACTGATATATTAGTAAGCTTGTTGGTAGGAGGAGCTATTGGAATTTTTTTCGGCTTTCTAGTGGTCTTATTCGGAAAGGCAGCAATGGCCGGTGGAAACGTAAAACGGGGGGAAGCGACATTCGTAAATAATTCGATAATAATCCTGTTTGCTGTATTTGTAATTGGTATTGGTATATTGGCGTGGATTATTCGGTTAATCTTCTTCTAGTATTCCTTTCTTTGACCTCGATTGAGGTGGATCGACATCGGAAAAGGCAATTTTTCCTTCTTAAATCAAGAGAGTATAACATGCTAAGATGTTTATTATGTGATTAAATTCTCAATATGAATTATTTAGTTTTTTCAGATGAATCTGGGAGGTGGAATGAAGGCGATTATTATGTTCGTTCTTGGATTAAAGTATCACCTTCAGACTATGAGCTTATAAGAAAAGATATTATATTTATTAAACACGAAACTGGCACTACCGAACTAAAGTGGAAATCTATTAAAAACAATGAGGAAAGAATTAGAAATACTATAGAATCATTATTCGAGACAGATTTCAGTATATTCATTACTATTTCGAAGCCAGATCATTTTAAAAATCGATTAGAAAATAATAGGTATAACATTCTTACTACATTAAAAGGAATAGAACCCGAGCAATCTACCGGTGGAGAGAGTTTTACAGCGGCTATTAAAGATAAAATAATTAATGCCGCACAGCATACTCTGTTCTTTAACTATTTTGAGAAACAACACATTGAAAATTCCAAGAAAGCTTTTGTCAATGATATTGATAACAAGCTATATAAATATATAGTTGATACTCCACAATGTTTGCGTAAAGATTGGGAGAAAATTGCCAAAGAATGTGGGATTGTCAATATTGAAATTGTAAAGATGTCTGGAAAAGTTCCGGGTATTGAATTTGCAGATACAATTGCGGGCTGTATCC
>DXJM01000143.1 GCA_019057355.1 Promethearchaeota archaeon
ATTCAAATAAAATAATTAATATTCTATTCTAAATTCATAAAGGTATGAGAAAGACTATTGCTATAACTAAAGGAGATGGAATAGGTCCTGAAGTTATTGATGAAGGTCTTAAAATATTAAAATTAATAAGCAATTATACTGATAACGAATTTATATTTAAAGAAGCACCTGCCGGAGGTGCTATATGGAAGGAAAAAGGTGAAAGCCTCCCAAAGAAATCATTTGAAACTATTAAAAGTTCTGATGCTCTATTATTTGGCGCAATAGGACTTCCAGGATTGCCCCAAGGCGTGGCTGAATTTGCTATTTTTAAGATAAGGCAAGATCTTGATTTATACGTGAATTTGAGACCTATTAAACTCTACGATGCCTTAAGAGATAGGTGTCCTCTGAAGGAAGAATTTATCGGAAACGGGATAAATATTACATTTGTAAGAGAAAATACGGAAGGCCTTTATAAGAATATAGGATATTTAAAAGATGATGAAGCTCAGAATATAATGCCTTACACGAGGAAAGGGTGCGAGCGTATTATAAAATATGCATTTGATTATGCTACAAATAACAATTATTCAAAAATAACCTCCGTGGATAAGGCAAATCTATTAAAAACATCCCAGCTTTGGCGTAATATTTTTCATGAAATTGCCCAGGATTACCCACTTTTAAAGATTGAAGATATTTATATCGATGCATTTTGTCAATGGTTAATAAGAACACCTTACATGTATGAAATCGTAGTTACTGAGAACATGTTTGGTGATATAATAAGTGATGAAGGAGCATTCTTAATTGGAAGTTTAGGAATGGCATCAAGTGGAAATATTCACCCTGGAAAAGTTTCAATGTATGAACCAATTCATGGTTCTGCACCAGATATCGCTGGAAAAGGTATTGCAAATCCTATTGGAACAATTCTCAGTGTAAAATTAATGATGCAAGAATCATTTGATCAAACCACCATAGGAAATGAAATAGAAAAATCAGTAGAAGATGCCTTGCTCGAAGGCAGAACCGTTGATATTAAACATCCAAATTTAAAAATCCTTTCAACAAAAGAGATGGGAGATTTAATATCTGAAAAATTGAAAATTCTCCTAAAGAAATAATTTAATTATAAATTAAAATTACCATAAGATAGTAGCAGATCTTTTTTGATGATTTGAACGACAATAAAATTTTAATTAATTTAAATAGTGAGAGAAAATGGCAAAGTATAAAATCGTGGTTTTACCGGGTGATGGAATTGGGCCAGAGGTGATAAAAGAAGCACTAAAAGTCTTGGGGATAATTGAAGAAAACTTCAATACGATCAATTTTGAATTCATAGAATATGAATGTGGCGGACAATATTGGTTAAAAATGAATCGTAAGGAAGAATGGCCCGTGGAGGCATATGAAACATGTAAAAATGAATCAGATGCCATCTTGTTAGGAGCGATCGGATGGACTGATCCTGCTACCGGAAAAACTGTTTCATATCCTGATGGTAAAATGGTAGGACTTGACATTCTTTTTGGATTAAGATTTGGGTTGGATCTCTATGCGAACATTAGACCTACTAAGCTATATGAGGGGATACAACACAAAATTTCTGGTGAATTTAAGCAAGTTTGGAAACCCAAAAATGTAGATTTTGTATCAATAAGAGAAAATACGGAAGATTTATATGCTGATACCCACGGGTATCTCAAGAGAAATGAATCTATTGAAGTTGCGACGGATTGCAGATTAATTACACGGAAGGGGTCTGAAAGAGTAATTAAGTATGCATTTGAATATTGTAAGAGAAGAAATAAAGGTTCACCCAAAGATGGCAAGCTAAGGGTGACATGTGTGGATAAAAGCAACGTTACCGCCGGATGTAAATTATTCCGTAAAATATATCAGGAAATTGCACCTAAATATCCAAATATTGAACAAGATTATGCTTTTATAGATGCATTCACTCAATGGATAATTCGTACGCCAGAATGGTTTGATGTTTGCGTGATTCCAAACATGTTTGGAGATATTGCAACAGATCTTGCTGCTGTTCTTCAAGGAAGCTTAGGAATGGCCGCTAGTGGTAATGTAGGAGATACTCACGGAATGTTTGAACCCATACACGGTTCTGCACCTAAACATACCGGGAAGAATATTATAAATCCAATAGCAACAATATCAGCAACCCAAATGATGTTAGAGTGGTTATCAATCAAGAACAATAATGATTCAGAATTAAACAAAGCTTCCAATCTAATTGAAGAAGCGATTGGTTTAGTCCTTAAAGAAGGGCGTGTCAGAACTTATGATTTAGGAGGAAATTCAAGTACATCAGCTGTAGGAGATGCCATTTGCCAAAAGTTAAAAGAAATCTCCTCTTCTTAATTAATTTTCATTATTGATATTTTTTTTATGTTAATTTAACCCTTTATTGTTGAAAGCATCACGTTTAGTTCATCAAAAATCTCTAATCGATATTCTCCACTAATTTTAAAAAAGAGTAAGGACACCATTTTATTTTCTAACATTTCATTAACATTCATTTCCTCCATTAAATTAGACCATACAAGATCTTCAGATATTCGTATCCCAATTAGAACAACCTTGTTTTCCCTGACAGTTTTAATAATCTTCATCACGATCTCATTCCAAGAAGGGGGTACGTGCTTTCTTTCTCTTGCGTCAAAAATGCAAAAAACACCATCATCTTCTTCTGAAATTGTAAAAGTATCATACAGATAATTTTTTAGAACCAGACCATTCGAATATTCGTATTTTTTTTCGTCCTTGCTGTCTTTTATTTTGGCATATTTCCCTAATTGGTTTATTTCTGTGAAAATCTGGAGCCCAGGACTCCAGAACGCGTTTTCTGCTATAAAAGTTAAGGATAATTTGCCTTTTTCGTTCAATATAGAATAAATCTCTTTTGATAATGCTTCTTTCATTCTTTCTTCTTCTTTTTCTCTGCTCCTTATGATAAAATGATATGAAATCAAGACAAAAGCATCTTCAATATTCATTCCAGATAATGCACTTGTTTCTATATAAGAGATACGTGTAGTTCCTTTTTGAGAAAGATAAGATGCCTTTTTTGAGCCTTCTTCAGAACTTATTACTCTTTTATCTTCTAAATCAGCTTTATTCCCTATAATCGTAATAGGCAGGTCGTCATCTTCGAGAAAATCATTAAGTTCTTCAATCCACGCATCAAGATTTTCAAAACTTTCACGATTAGTGATATCAAATACAACAAAAGCAGCTTGAGCTCCTAAATAATATGCTTTTCTAAATCGCTTGAAATATTTTTGGGCACCAACATCAAAAAGTGAGAGGGCAATTTTATTTCCAAATGCATCGAATTCATGAGAGAGAATATTTAATCCTATTGTAGCTCTATAGTCCTTAGTAAATTTATTTTCAACAAATCTTCTCACAATAGAGGTTTTTCCAACTTCATGGTCCCCTATTATTATGAATTTAAATCTATAAATACCTCCAGATTCCAATCTTAATTGATATACTTGATGCTTCAATCTTTGAGAAGCATGAACAGATTGGTCAAAATGAGGGAGGATGAATTGAATATTATCATCTTCACTAGCATTGAGAATTTGGGCAACTTTTTCTGCCAAGAAAAATGCATAGGGTGAATATTTGTCAATAGATGCCATGTTATTGATGACCAAGCTTAAGGTTATTTTTTCATCAACACTTATAAAAAGAAGCCTGTGATCATCTGTATCAAATGAAGCATTACCAAACTTTTTAAATGAAAATTCATCTCTAATTCTTTCTAAAATAGGGTTTACTATCCCAGACAAAACAGAAACAATTTCCAAGTCAATATCTTCACGTTTTTCACCACCAATTATCAAGCCATCAGCATCAGAAACAATAATTGCTTCTGTCTCATCATTAACATCGATAAAATTCTTCATCAAAGTGGAGAGAAGGTCAGATCTGTTTATTTTCAATTGTTTTTTTTCACGATTCTACATGTTCAATTCTATTATACGACATAATAAAAATTATCTTTTTTAAACATATTTTTAAATTGTGAGTTGTATTATAAATTTGAATTTTCTTTCGATAATATTTGCAAAAGAGGTAGTATTGATATTGATTGGACATCTTTTGAATATTAACAGCAGAAAATCCAATAAAAGTTAAAAGGGGATACCATGAAGTGCCTCATATGCCATGATGATATTGATGAGCTAAATATAGATGAGAGGGTTGATTGCCCTAATAATCATCCTGTCCATGCAGAATGTTTAAAGGATTGGTTTAGCCATTCAAAAAATTGCCCTCTATGTAACGAGCCTTACCCTCCGCATGTTATTGAGAAATATAATGAGTATTTCCTTCAAAAAAAAATCAAAGAACAGGAAGAATCTAATAGAGAAAGAAAAGAACATGAGATTGAAATTATTGCAAGTATTGCTCAAGAAATTGAAGTGAAAAAAATTACAAATGACATTGAAAAACACTTTTTTGAAAATAAAATAGGAGATGCATTGGATAAAATTGAACTTCTAACTTCAAAGTATGGTAAAAAGCTTAAATTTGAAACAATGTTTCTGAAAGGAAAAGCTAATTATTTGAGAGGTAGATATGACATGGCAATAAATTTTCTCTTTAAATTGGTAAAAGAACAATTTGATTATCCCGATGCCTTTTTATTTTTAGGAAAAGCTTATGAAGCCTTAGGTCTTGAAGATAAGGCGAAATGGGCTTATGAGAGAGTTAAATAACTTTTTTTTAGATGAAATCATCTTATGAAACATGGTAAAAAACCTTAATTTTTGTTTAACTATAGCAGGAGCAGATCCTACATCTGGAGCAGGAATCCAAGCAGATATTAGAACTTTTGATAGGTGTGGAATTCATGCTTTTTCAGCAATAACTGCTTTAACCTATCAAACTGCCACAGATTTCTCTGGTTATACTTCATTATCAGATCATTTAGAAAAACAATTATGTACTATTCTTGAGCAGTATCCAATTAAGCATGTCAAAATAGGGATGATTCCAGACATTCATTGCTTAAAAATTATCGTAAAATTTATAGAAAAATATGATTTATCGGTCATTTATGACCCGATAACAATTTCAAGTGCAGGTAGACGACTATCTAACGAAGGGCTAGAAAAAAGTATTGAAGAGCAATTATTCCCCCTTGTTAAAATTCTCACACCAAATATCACTGAAGCATTATATTACTCTGGAATGAAAATTCACGATTTGAGTCAAAAGAATTTGATAGAGATCAAGAAAGTTGCAAGCACGATTTTTGGAAAAATACTCCTTAATTCTAAGGGAAGAAATGCAGAAAAAGGTGTTATTATTAAAAATGCAATGTCAACACATAAAAAAGTAGTTGATTTAGCTTTGATGGCTAGAACTA
>DXJM01000144.1 GCA_019057355.1 Promethearchaeota archaeon
AGGGTCCTGACCGACCGGTACCAGGCGACGGCAAACGGGCCCAGGAGCACGGATTATGAAATAATTGATATTGAAGAAAATATATCTCATTTTATTTCACTATTAGACACGGATAAAATCTTTCTTCTCGTAAAATCTATCAATTCGATATTATGATGGGTGTTTGGGAAGGAAAGAGCACGATAACTAGAATATTCTAAAGAAATAAAGGAATTATGGTTAAAAATTAAATAAAGAAAGAACTTTATATCTTGGCAAATTAAATTAATTTTGATCTGAATATCGGTTAATTGGTGAAAAGTAATGGTTAATACAGACAAGGAATTATATAATGAATTAAAAAAGCACGATATAGACTTTCGGGAAATTCCACATATATGGCCAGGAAATTGCTTTGGTTGCTCTCCAAGAAATGAAAAGGGATTAAAGATTAGAGTTTCTATGGAAGGTAATAAAGGTGTATCTTATACAATAGTATCAGAACATTATTGTGGATTTGATGGCATATTACACGGAGGGATAATTGCCACTCTTCTTGATGAGATTTCCGCATTTACGATAATCCTAAATTTATCAAAAATGGGTGTCACGACAGAGGCAACTATTCGCTTCCACAAACCGATAAAAATAAATACTTTAATCCGGATAGAAGGTCAAATAATTGAATCACAGAATAATCGTGCCATAGTTTATTCCAGTATTAAATCAATGGATGGAATTATTTTGGCGGAAGGTAAAACCACGTTTTTATTGGGCGAAATCTCCACGCTTGCAAAATTAGTCGACGTGGATGAAGATGATCTCCAAGCAATGATTGATGTATATATTTCTGCAATCGACAACGTGAAAAAATAAAATCCAAAACCTTAGTTTTATATTTTCCATGAATCACATAACATGACTCTCAATTTGTCAAGTACAAAAATTTTTAATTTAGAAATAATTATCAACTATATTGGAAATTTTTTCAAGCCTCGGTGGCTTAGCTCGGTATAGCATTGCCTTGGTAAGGCAAAGGTCGCGGGTTCAAATCCCGCCCGGGGCTATTTCCAGCTTCGTGATCATTTATTTGAACTTTTCTTGTTCTAAAATGATCGAATTCAATCGGTTTATAAATCAATGATCTTGTTGAGTTGATATCTTCTTATATACCATTATTGTTAGAATTTTATTTTGCCCTTTGGATTCTTTATGGAATTAATGAAGCTGTGATTATGCATCTCGATAAATCGATCAAGAAAGCTCTTGTTTTAGGATCTGGTGGGAATAGAATTGGTCACCATGAAAGAGAAGGTTTATTAGTTCAATTCTTCTATTTTGCAAATGAATAGTTATTTAATGCCGGTGGAGGGACGCTCGTGAAAGATAACAATATCCTTTCAATTCGAGCCCTCGATCTCCAGATTATGAGTCCAGTTCCATCCAGTCTGACCCTATTCTTCGTGAATGATATGTCTGGCGCTATAACCAGGCTTAGCCGTGCTTAGCGAACTGCTTAGCGTATTAGCCACACCGGCTTAAATTTTAAAAACCTATTTTTAAAAATTTCCTTTTATATTACTTTATTAAAATAAAATAAAATTTTAACTTTATGTTTTGTATTTTAATAGTTAATGGTTAATACTATTTTTCAAGGTGAATTCATAGAAAATTGAGAGATTCCATTCAAATTATTTACAACACATTAAAGAGTTTAGAATGAAAAACTAAAATTTATAATGTTAACGATTAAGAATTCTTTAAATCAGGTAAAAAATCTATTGATGCTAAATTATTTAAAAAATTACCAAGATTTGTTGTTTCAGAACTTGAAATCTTAAATCATTATGAATAATAACCATTAGAGCAAATAGTTCCCATTTATTATTTATATAACATTTTATGATCCTTCAACAAGATCGTTTATTATTGCGTTCATTAGGATAAGAAAATCTTCCTTATCCTCTTTAAATTTAGGAGTGAGTTAGCACATAAATTCAAGGAAAATGACCATCAATAATTAAACAGCTTTTTTGATATTAAAATCTAGTTCAATAGTATACTATAGTACCAATTCCAACAAATCTTGAGCTATAATTACTTCATTTTTGAATTCTTTTTCAGCCTGTCGTTTAAATTTGTCAATCTGATTGACAAAATGAGACGCAATATGGAATAACACCAATTTTTTACAATTAGCATTGGTCGCAATTTTACCAGCATCAGAAGGCGTGCAATGATAATGCTCGTGCGCAAATTTAGCCCATTCATCGGGCATCGTTGCGTCACATATGAATATATCGCAATTTTTTGCCAATGTCTCAAGTAATTGCGTTGGCCTTGTATCTCCCGAATAGCAAACCAAATGTCCGTTGCTTTCAATCGTGCATGAAAAAGCAGGTATGCGGTGGTCAGCATCAACATATCTCATAGTGTAAATGGTATCAATCACCTTGATTTCTTCAGCATTTTCAAGTTCTTTATAATGCACTTGAAAAGATTTCATCATGTCATCGGGGGTATTTACGAGTTCTAAGATTGACTCTATCGTAGCTCTAGTTCGGGGTGGACCAATGATTTCAAGAGGTTTTTTTCTATTCCCAATCCAATAATACCAAAGCAATGAAAAAAGTCCGTTCACGTGGTCATTATGTAAGTGCGAAAAAAATACAGTCCTTATAGAATCAATGGAACTAATTTGAAGGAGCTTTTGAGTCGTCCCTTCACCACAATCTAAGAGGAGATCATCATTTATGAGAATAGCGGGATATCCCCTGTTTTTAGAGAGAGTGCTTCCTGCTGTTCCGAGAAAAGTAACTTTCATTTTACACCTTGGTTCATGCTCGCATAGATCTAATTTCTGTTGAACTTATTTTTTTTCCTTCTAAATCATTCACTATTGGTATTATTACCAAGATTAGGGGGCTTAAGCCATTTTTTACCCGCTCTTCATTAATTTTTAATGATATTTGGTGAGTTTCCAAGCTGCTCACGTGTGCTTCAAGTGTGGGATCGGTTGTTGCAATTCCATATGGGTCATTTAAAGGAATAATGGTATATGAGTTTCGAGACATATTCAATTCTTTTTTTAGATAAGAGCGCAAATTAGCTTCTCGGACTTCATAGGATTCTATTTTATTCCTATATTTTTTATTCTTTAAGAGTCCTTCAGTGGCAAGGGCAATTGCAACGTGGTCTCCCAACTTGGCACCGATTTTTAATAAAAATCGGTGACCGTCATGAAGATGGTCAAACGTACCCCCTAACCCTACTAACTTAAAAGGTTTCTTAATTTTTACAGCATTCATTGAATTCTTTCCAGTTCAATTCTTTTTTATCTCTTTTCATTTTTTTCATAGACTTGATTCAACCTATAATAGATTTACACTATTTTTCGGACATATTAAATTTTTACATAGCTTAAAATTTATCATTTTTTAAGTTTTTCTCGAGATAGGTGATCCGCGAGAAACAGCGGTTCTGGTTGCCTGTTTTCTAATGTTGTGTTTAAAGAAATTCTAAGGGCATCATCAAGGGAAAGCATGAATCCTTGACTAATGAAAACGGGTTTACGATCGTTAGCGAGACATGTAGCATGCCCTAAAATCCTGGTTTTATCATTATTTACATTTCCTTCTTGTTCAACAGGCCAAATGGGTGTTTTTATACCTTTAATTCTCCGTAATTCCTTCCATTTTGAAATACCATAAAATGGGTTTTTAGCTACACCAAAAGAAGGGATGTTTAGAGCAATTCCTAAGTGAACGGCTTCTCCAAATTTGAGCGGGTGTGCCAAGCCATGTCCATCACACATAATCACGTCAGGTTCTTCAGGGAGTTTGAGAAGCGTCATTGCCATTAACTTGGTCTCGCGAAAGCCTAATAATCCTGGAAGATAGGGAAATTTGAGGTCTCCTTTCATCATTTTATGTGCTAGCATTTTATTGGTTTTATAATCCCAGAGCACGGCACATGCAAGCCCCCATGTAGGATCCTTGATTTTTGGATAGGAAATGTCGACAGAAGCAATCCATCTCGTGTCTTTAATATTCCAACTCATTCCAGCTTTTTTTTCAATTTCTTCCCTCTTTAGAGACCATTTCAATTGCAAGACTTCTGCTTGGTTTATCGAATAATAATCTTGTAGTAAAGGATGATTCAAAACCTCTTCGTTCAATATGCTATAAGTATTCATTTTAAATAATAAATTTATTTGTTAGTGCCCATGAATTAACCCAAATGTATAGTTTTTTCATGTCTACTTGTTTTAGTTTCTCATACTAAATCTTTTTTAGCTCAGAATCCTAAATTTATTTATGAAGCCATTATCTTCTGAAAAAATATTGGCTGAAGAAATTGGAATTCTTGATAATAATAGCGAATGGTTGGGAATTCCAAAGGCCCACTTGATGGAATGTGCGGGGTATTCATTTACTAATGAAATTATGAATCGCTACAAGCTGAAGAGTAACAATAAAGTTGCGATTTTTTGTGGAACGGGAAATAATGGAGGAGATGGATTTGTCATTGCTAGACATTTATCATCATTTAGAATTAAATCCTTGGTGGTTTTGGGAGGCACTCCCGATAAGATTAGAACATCTGAAGCTAATTTAAATTGGAATATCATTTCTAAAAACCTCGATTATAATGTTAAAATAATGACTATAGGTGATTCTTCAGAACTTAATGAAGTGCGGGAGTTCATTAAAAAAGAAAAAGATTTTAATATTATCATTGATGGTTTATTGGGCACGGGAATCAAAGGCAAAATTAGGGAGCCGATTTCTTCTGCTATTGATGCTATAAATGCCCTGAAGGCGGAAGAATCCGAGAGATTCTCGGTCATTTCTATTGATGTCCCTTCAGGCTTGGATCCGAATACTGGAAAAGTGTCGGATAAGGCTATAAAATCAGATTTAGTCATTACTTTCCATAGAAATAAAAAAGGAATGAAGAAAAATACAAAATTTATCAAGGATATTGTAGTAACCTCCATAGGGATACCAGAAGAAGCCAATCTTTTCGTGGGAAAGGGGGATGTCATTCCAACGTTAAAATCACGAAAATTAAATACTCATAAAGGGCAATATGGAAAAATCTTTGTAATCGGTGGATCGAAAAATTATTCTGGAGCTCCTACATACTCATCCTTAACAGGGATAAGTTTTGGAATTGATTTAGTGATTACCCATGCTCCTGAAGTGGTTGGAGACGTGATCAGAAGTTATTCGCCAAACTTAATAGTACGAACGAGTCCGGGCGAGTGGTTAAATAAGAAAGCTTTTGATGAGATGGTAGAATTAATAGAATGGGCAGATACCATTCTCATTGGACCTGGATTGGGTTTGCAAAAAGAAACGGAAATGTTATTGGTACAATTGATTAACAAGATAAAAGATGAAAAAAAATCACTTGTTCTCGATGCTGATGCTCTAAAATTGGTCAAAGATCATTTAGATTTGATAAAAGGACTCCCCGTGATCTTAACACCTCATGAAGGAGAATTAAAAATCATGACGGGGATTGTTCTTCCTTCTCATGATAAGATAGAGGAACGAGGGAAAGTAATCCAGAATTTAGCCCAAAAATTGAATGTTACAATATTGGTAAAGGGATCCTATGATTACATAAGTGATGGAGAGTTCTTGAAGATAAACAGAACAGGGTGTCCTGAAATGTCGATTGGAGGAACGGGGGACATTTTAGCAGGTTTATGTGCCTGTATGTTAGCACTAAAAAATGATTCCTTACATGCAGCATGTTCAGCAGCATTTTTAAATGGCTATATCGGAGAATACTGTAAAAAGGTCATTGGCCCTCGATTTACAGCAATGGACATGATCAATAGTATAAATAAGGCGATTTTAGAACTAGCAAAACACTTTTAGTATTTTTTACCCTGAATTGAAATGCATCATGTCTTTTATTTGGATGTATCTATCAATTTCATTAGATTTTTATTGATTATACTTCATTTATTGAGTAAAAGATAATTAAAGTTTTACCTCAAGCAATTACATTATTGGGTAATTTTTTAATTATCGATGTTCTAAAATAAAGATTTATTAATCTCTAGTAGTATTATTTAAATAAGTATAACCTTTGTAA
>DXJM01000145.1 GCA_019057355.1 Promethearchaeota archaeon
AGCGTTGTATGGACGATTGAAGAATAAACAATTAAGAATGATGAGTAGAATGCTTCTAAAGGCAAAATAAATGAATTACATGGATAATGTTATTGAAAAAATAAAAAATGAAATTCACAATAACTAGAGGTGATTATGCATTCGGGCGTTGACAATATCAATTGATAGATATTCTGAATTAAAAAAAAAAATGCTATTAAACCCCTCGTTCATTCCAAAAATTTATGAGATGCTCAAATTAGAGGTAATTCCCGATTTAAAGATAATCAATGATGATTGGGTAAAAATTAAGGTGAGATTAGGGGGTATATGTGGATCAGATATGAGCATCATCACTTTAAAAAACTCAATGGTTCTGTCTAATTTCACATCATTTCCAATGATTTTAGGGCATGAAATAGTAGGGGAAATCATTGAAACAGGCTCTAACGTGTCAAACCTATCAATTGGTGAGAAAATTATATGTGATACAAATTTTAGTTGCATTTCAAGAGGAATTGAACCATGCAGGCAATGTTCCAAGGGAGATTACAACCTCTGCTCCATGAATGACAAAGGAGATATTTCCCCCGGCCTAATTTTTGGAACATGTAAAGATACTGGAGGGGGATGGGGCGAGCAAGTGATCGCACATAAATCTCAAGTATATAAAATTCCTGAACCAATGTCATTCGAAGAAGCTCTTATTGCAGAACCCCTGGCTTGTGCAATTCATGGCGTGTTTAAAATAAAGCCTGATTTGAATGACAGAGTAGTAGTAATTGGATGTGGAACCATGGGATTGGTTTCAATTTTAGCTCTTAAAGCGTTATTCAAATGTGAAGTCATTGCGATAGCTAAATATCCTTTTCAATCTGCCATTGCAGAAAAACTAGGAGCCGATAGGACTTTCATCAGTAAAAATGATAGACATTTGAGCAAGGTTGGAAAATTGCTTGGTTCTAGACTTTTATTTCCTGCAATGGAAAGACCATATCCCGTAGGAGGTGGGGCAGATATTGTCGTGGATTCGGTTGGAACTAACTACTCTGTCACTGATTCTTTACGATTAGTGAAGCCGAAGGGAAAGATCTTGATGATTGGATATCCATCTGTTCTGGCACTCGATTGGACACCCATCATGGCAAAAGAAATAACGTTGATCGGCTCAAATATCTTTAGCCATGAAAAAATTGATGGGGTAAGAAAGAAAACTATGGACATTGCTTTAGAATTAATCAGAACTAAAAAGAATAATGTTAAAGATTTTCTTACCCACAAATTTAAATTAGATGACTATAGAAAAGCTTTTACAATTGCTGTTAGCAAGTACCAGCATGAAGCTATAAAAATTGCATTTAAATACGAATAGGACGATTTAAATACTAAATTAGCAATTAATGGGTAATTCTTGCCCCTTTTTATTCAATTCATCTTTTAACTTTGGGTCTTGGAGCTTGATCTCTTCAAAAAGCCACGATAAAAGGCGTATCTTCGAGTTATATATCTGTAATTCATCCTCAATCAGCTCAATACGCATTGATCCTTTCAATTTTATTTTTTTATTATTTTAAGAATTTATTGGTATAGATCTGAATAATAACTAATGTGGTATCCATGTAAATATCCCTGTAATACAGAAATGATATTGAAAATTGATATCTCTCATGAAAATGAATCTATAATGAAAGAGAATTAATAGGTTATTTAAAATTTTAGAACTTCTTCTTCTTCTTTAATATCATCGAGGAAAAGGTCATTTATTATCATAATGGTCTTGATGTTTCGTTTTTCTTTTGTTTTAAAATCCACTTCTTGAATTTCAAGTATACCTTCATCATTTTTTGGGATATACGTGAGTATTTCGCTTATAACATCCTCCATAGTATATCTATTTATCCTCAATTCTTTTTTTTTTGATCCTTGAAACACACCTTTATAAAACCTCTTATATAATTCCATTTTTTTGTACACAACCATTTTTATTAATTGAATGTCAATTTTAAAAATCTTAACAACCTGCTAAATATTATATCGTGATCTGATTTATTAAAGATAGCGTTTTACAAAGATTTTTATATGAGTATATATCTTTTTTCAGGCTTTTTTTGTGTACAAAAATGATGATATAATCTTCTCTTAATATTTTTAATTTTTAGGTAATACCTCTAATGAAGGAAATATTCATTAGAATATTACAAAATATTACTTAGCAAAGATCTAAATAAAATCAGAAAGACGCAAAAAAAAAACGAGTTTTTAGACTTATTTGGTTACTAAATCATCAAAATCAGGTATTGATATCAATGGAAATCCTCTTTTTAAAAGTTTTTCATGGACAACTTTTACGATTTCAGGCAGTTTTTTTTCGTAAAAAATTAATGCTATTGCAAATAAACCCGTTACAAACAATGGGAGCACGATTAATATTAATGGAGTGAGTATTGCAACGTCTCCTGGATTGAGCACGTTAAAACATCTTATAATGATATTTATTAACAGTAAAACCGTCGAAATCCCTGTAAAAAATTCCAAGATTTCATCATACAAGCGATTTATTCCTCGTAAATTGGGTATTCTATTATTATTTGAAAAGGTTCTATAAAAAATTAAACCAGAATCTTCCATTAGCCATATTGGTAGATATAAAAGGAGTGTTATAGATGTGAAGAAAAATGTTGCCAGAAACATTGCTTCTGCTATATTTAATGTTCTTCCAGGATCGTTTGGGGCAATATTTGACCTGAATAATCCTCCAAAACCTAAATTAACCACGTAAGCACTAATAGAAAAAGAAAGAAATCCCAATATTATGGCTCTGCGCATCAATACTATTGGAAGTCTCTTTTGAGTAAGCTCAATCATTCCATATTGTGGCTTAGTTCTCCCGATATAGGTGAATTTATGAATTTTAATCAATCCAGGTAACAATTTTGGCGTGATTTTAAGGGACAATACTAAAAATAGTACAGGAAGCACGTATAAAACAATGATATCCGTGATTAATGGTCCTGGAATTAACCATACAAAATCAGTTAAATATTCAGGAGGGACGATATTTTTTTCAACTATCCCTAATCTTGCTAAAATTCCTGCAAAATAGATAAAAAGATAAATAACTAATGAAAGGATAAATCCTAAATCGAGGATGAAATATTTTTTTTCAGGTTTCAGTAATTCTTTTAGCTTCATGATAAATATTTTAACAAAGAACATGTATCAGTATCAAAGGAAGTAGAACTCTAAATTCCCTTTAACTGTATCTTTTTTTATAAA
>DXJM01000146.1 GCA_019057355.1 Promethearchaeota archaeon
ATAAAATAAAAGAATTAAAATAATTATAAAAGAGATTGGATATCAGATGTCAATAATAATTACAAAAGAAACTTATTTTACAATTATTGCAGGTGCAACAAGATATGCTAACCAAAAAATTCCTTTCGATGATTGGATTGAAGCATATGGTATCTTTACTGGAAAGATAGAAGGAAAGAAAAAAGATACAAAATTAATCATAACAGATGCAATTCCAATCATGCATCAAGAGAAAAATCCCGATGATATCGTCGACCGCCTTCACTGGAAAGAAGAAGATTATGCTTCTATAGAGCAAATAGAAAATGAAAATTTCGAAAAAAATGAATTTATTGTTGGATGGTGGCATAGTCATCCTGGTTTTAAAATAATGCTGTCAGGATTTGGAGATCGAATGACTACACTCAGTTATCAAACCGAATATAATCCATTAGGATTTGCTCTTGTTTTTAATCCCGAAAGATTGGTAAGGCAAATTGAAAAAGCAAATAAAAAAGGAGATCCCGATATTAAACTAAAAAATGATCCCGGTTTTAAAATATTTCGATTTGATGATATCAGTAAGGGAGAAAAAGGATCTTATCATGATGTAAATGATTATGTCATTGAAGGCTTTGATAGCATAGAGGAAATGATCGTCCAAGCTCAAAAATTAGTAATTGACGTGACTAAGTATTTGCCAAAAGAGAATGTTATTGAATCCTATGAAAGAGAGATTAATAATGCAATCCAACAAATTAATTCTCAAATTCTCGGTACGGATGAATATTTACAGACGCTGGCTCGAAAGGGAGAATCAAGTAGAGTTCCGGATGTTTTAGAGAAACAAAAGAACGAGATTAAACAAAATGTAAAAAAAACAAGCGTACAAGTAAAGAAATTAAAGTATTTTACACGATATTTAGAATATAAGGAAAGAGAAACCATAATTCCACAACTTAAAATAATTTTTTCACGATGGGATGAAACTATTAATAAGGTAGATGAGATGCTAGAAAACATTTCTAAAAAGTTTTAGAATCTTATTTTTTTTGTCTAATTTCTCATTTAAGACAAACTTCTTTAATTATTTGAAATTAACCATATTTATATAATATGGATTTTATAGGGATAGACTAGTAAATACGGTGGTAAATGATTGAAAAAAAAGAACTTTCCTCTTACAGCAGTTTTAGGGCAAGATAAAATGAAAATGGCGTTAATTTTGAATGTTATTGACCCTCGAATAGGAGGTGTTCTCTTGACCGGGCATCAAGGCACGGGGAAGTCTACTGCTGTTCGCTCACTTGTAGATATCATGCCCAAAATAGAGGTTGTAAAAAATTGTGAATTTTCATGCGATCCTTATTCAGTTATTGATGATTTATGTTCTAGGTGCCGTGAAGCAAGGGAGAAAGGAAAACTGGAAACTGAGATTAGGGAGATGCGAATAATAAATCTACCTCTAGGTGTGACCGAAGACATGGTATGCGGCAGTCTTTCAATTGATAAAGTTCTCTCTGAAGGCATCAAGAGCTTACATCCAGGATTGTTAGCTAAAGCAAATCGTGGAGTCTTATATATTGATGAGATAAATCTCCTTCAAGATCACATCATAGATGTACTTTTAGATACAGCAGCATCGGGAATCAATATCATTGAAAGAGAGGGAATTTCAGTAAAACATCCTTCACAATTTATTTTAGTAGGATCCATGAATCCAGAGGAAGGTGAATTAAGACCTCAAATTGCTGACCGGTTGGGTCTTGAAGTTAAAATACAAGCTCCTTCGGATTCAAAATTAAGAGCTGAAATTACCAAGAGAGTAATTGATTTTGACGATGATCCAAACAGTTTTATTAAAAAATATGAGAATGAGCAATCTTTATTGAGAGAGCGCATAACTAAGGCTAGAGAAATACTCAAGAAGGTTCAAGTATCTCCCACCGTGTATGAAATTGTCTCCAAATTAGTTAATGAATTAGGAATTTTTTCTCAAAGAGCAGATATCACCTTTATAAGATGTGCAAGAGCAAATGCTGCATTCAATGGTAGAATATCTATAATTGAAGAAGACATAACAATTGCGATGGATCTAGTATTTGAACATCGAATCCATTCATTGCATTATGAATTAACCCCTAAAGAGATTGAGACTAAAATCGCAGAAGTATTTGGAAAAATTCATAAGGCTTATGAAGATGAAGACATCTACAAGCCAAATCCTGAAAATGAAGGACCATTAAAATCATCAGATAAAAATTATGAAGAATTCAAACGGCAACAAGTCGATCCAGACAAGCTCGATTTAAATGAGACTAAAGAGCAGAAGTTACCACCTCCTAAAAAAGAAATTGATAAAAAGCAAAAAGCCACACCAGCAGGGGGGTGGAAAGTAAAAAATATCCCCTTAGAGCAGGAATTCGATTTTAAGGATTTTACTTTGAATGATTCCAACGTCTTACCATTAATTTATAAGATGGAAAAAAAAATGGTGTCAATATTAGATAATATTCGTCGGGAAAGGAAAGTTTCTGATTATGGAGGACGAGGAATCGGTAGACGTATTAAAATGGCATCATCACAAAAAGGAAGATATATCTCGTATAGAACTCCTCTAAATCACCCTAAAAGCATAGCTATGGACGCAACTATAAGAAATTATTTGAAAAATATAGTTTATAATAATTCTGAGCTATCCTTTCCCATTCGATTTGATAAATATGATATTATGGATAAAATTTATGAATACCGAGCACCTTTAGCACTTTTTTTTGTTCTCGATAGTTCGGCATCCATGTATTATGTCATTAAACAAATGACGGATGTTATTTTCTCTCTTCAAAAAGAAGGATATAGAAAAAAAGATAAAATAGCATTGATAATGTTTCGAGGGAAAGAAGCAGTCGTGCTTCAAAAGCCAACAGTATCTTTTCAAAATGCAATAATGAAGTTAAAGGATATAGAAGGTAAATCCTACACGCCAATGGCTGCCGCTTTAAAGAAATGCACTAATTTGATTAAAATAGAGAGATTGAAGAATAGAAACGTTATTCCTGTTGTATTTCTTCTTTCCGATTGTGGAGCAAACATTTCCGTCAAGCATCCTGATTTAGTCGCTCAAATCGAAACTGATTATACTCTAATAGTTGAGGAATTAAAGGATTGGTCAAAAAAACTTGCAAAACAAAAAATACACACTGTAGTTCTTGAACCAAAAAAATCCTATGCCACGTGTGCATTAGGAGTCCATACATATTCAGCGGATCAAATCAAGCGAAACTTTAAAACCTTTGCTAAAGCGACGATTTTTCAATTTGATCGATACGACCCTGGTTCATTATTATTAAATCTAAAAAAAATCCTCTAGTTTCATAAATTCTTTTCAATCTCAGTGATACTAAAATGTAAAGATTTCAATTTCTAACATGTAATAGCTACTTAAATAATTAAAAATTAGCATTATTAATTCAGATAATCATTCTCTTAACTGAAACTGGAAAAATTTAAATGAGCTAATGATATTTTTCATATAATTGATTGAATAAAATAACTTTAGCAATAGAATATTAATTAATTCAATTAGTTAATAAATCAATGTTAAGTAACATGATTCATGAGATAAAAAATGTTTTGCTAATCGGCTTCAATACCCGCCCTCTTGCATGTTCTTTAAGACGAGCAGGATACGATGTACATGCTGTTGATTTCTTTGGAGATTTAGATCTTTATCCATGTGTCAAAGACTGCTTGATCGTTTTAAAGCAATTAAGGTCTAATTATAAAACTGCCAAGGACATATATGGTCGCTTTCTCGCTGAATTTGCACTAAGATTCTTAAAAAAATATTCAAATATTGATTATTTAATAATAGGGAGTGGATTAGATGATGGATTTAAGGAAAGATCCCTTATATCAAATGAAATGAAAGATTATGAATATCCTATTATAGATGCAAATAATAAAATAGAGATAATGATAAAATCACGAAATATCGAATATATTCATGATATATTAAAAAAAGCAGGTTATAAAATTCCTTCATCAATGTCACTTGAGAACATTTTACAGGATCCCTCAATTCTGAAGTTCCCTGTAATATTGAAAAAAACCACAAGTTCTGGAGGGTTAAATATCTTCAAATTAAAAAATTTTCCGGATTTCATGTTAACTCTTAAAATATTTGAAAATCAAGACGAAAAATTCCATAATTGGGTAGTTCAAGAATTTATTGAAGGAATTCCTATAAGTTGCACCACCATTTCTAATGGATGTGAAACAGAAGTAATATCAATTAACCGACAAATAATCGGCGAGAAATTCCTATATTCGCCCAAAGAATTCATGTATTGCGGAAATGTCGTTCCAGCATATATTTTAAAAAATCATGAAAAGCTTGTTTCAGAAATTTCTCTTTTCTTGGCTAATAACCTTGGACTAAAGGGAATTAATGGTTTTGATTACGTGTTGAAAAATAACTATCCTTATATAATGGAAATTAATCCTAGAATACCAGGATCGATCAATGCCTCAGAATTAGCCTTAAATATGAATCTTCTAGATTTACACTTAAAAAGTTTTGACTCTTCCTTATGGCATGATATAAAAAATGCATTAAAATCTCATAAATATGCTTGTTATTCAACAAAAATAATACTATTCTCACCTAAAGAGCTCAATTATGAAATGATTGAAAAGATTAATAAAATTGAGCATGTTCATGATAAAAACGATCCTAATATTCCTATATCAAAGGGTGCCCCAATATGTACTGTACTTTATGGTGCTGGAACATTTTCAGATTCGTATTTTGGAGCCTTAAAAATCGTAGATAAAATAAAGCAAATTATTGCTTAAAAATTCTATTTAGATTTTTCTACAATATCTTTGATTTTTACAACATAAGAACCAAGTTTAAGTTCTTCGGTCACTGGAACTGCGACACAAATGATTCTCTTATCATCTAATTCATGTAGGATAATTGAACCAAATTCACCAGCTATCACGGAAAATTCTAAGTCTCCTGTTAATATTTCTGATAAATGGTATAATGCTGAAATATTAGCAGATATAGTGGAATCAGGCATGCTAGATTGAATCCTTATTGGTAAACCTTCCTTAGTAGTAATGGCAATTAAGAAAGCGTTTGGAATTGCTCGCTTGATCATCACAAAGATTTCTTCTTGAAGTAAATTAGATGTTGAAACTATAGCTTGAATATTTAGCCCAAAGACTTTCAGATCCTTAATGATGGTATCAATTCCTTCTAGTTCAGCTAACTTCCTATTAATGTGAGAAATCATAGTGATATCTGCTATTAATATTGAAATTATAAATAAATCTTTACTTGCAATGAGATTGTAAGAAATTTCTTGGGTTAATGCATTTTTTAGCATATTTTTAGACAAAAATAAAAGACTGCTTGAAGCGGCAGCTAACTCTATTTTTGATAAACTTTCTTTTTCCGTTTTAAATTTCCTTGCGATGAAAGTCCCTTCAGAAGTTGCAAAATTGATCCCAAGGAGCCATGTATTTTCTTGGATTTTTCTAA